>JAQXVY010000038.1 GCA_029225165.1 Oscillospiraceae bacterium | reverse complement strand
GCAGAGAGGACTAAACGAAAACACTAATGCTCTGCTTCGTTTTTTCTTTCCAAAAGGAACTAATTTTCACAATGTCACTGATGAAGAACTCCAAACCGTAGTTGCTTTAATTAACAACCGACCTCGTAAAACCCTTGATTTCTTTTCTCCTATTGAAGTCCTTTCTAAAAAGTGTTGCACTTGACTTGACAATCTGCCGGGGACCGCTTGCGGTGGAAGGAGGGAAAAAGTGTTCTCTTTTGCTCTTTTTGTCTTTAGATGATAGTATGGTTATGTGTTCCGACTCATACTTTGAAATCTAAAGACATACCAAGATATATTGACTACTTTTTCACTCCCCCAGTCACGCAAGGCGTGACAGCCCCCTCATCCGAGGGAGCCTTTGTTATTCTTCCTCATCCTCAACAGGATAAACAAAAGTTCCGTCCATCATAGCGGCGAAGTTTTCACCGTTCATCTTTTCGTACTTGATAAGGTACTGTGCAACCTCGTGGAGCTTGTCGATATGCTCCTTAAGGATTTTCTCAGTCTTATTATATGCGTCGGTAATGATTGTATGAATTTCCTCGTCAATAGCGGCGGCGGTCTTTTCGGAATAATCCTTAACCTGACCCATATCTCTGCCGATAAATACTTCCTGACTTCCGCTGCCGTACAGGATAGGACCAAGCTTGTCGCTCATACCGTACTTTGTAACCATCTTTTTGGCTGTGGTAGTTGCCTTTTCAATGTCGTTACTTGCGCCTGTGGAGATGTCGCCCATAATAAGAGCCTCTGCAACTCTACCGCCAAGGCAAACAACAATGTCCTCCAGCATTTCATTTTTGCTGTTGTAGGACTTATCTTCAGACGGAAGCGGCATAGTGTAACCGCCTGCCATACCTCTTGGGATAATGGAGATTTCGTGAACGGGGTCCTGTGTGGAGCATTCGTGGAATGCAATAGCGTGACCTGCCTCGTGGTAGGCTGTCAGTTTTTTCTCCCTTTCGGACATAACCTTTGACTTCTTTTCAGCACCAACAACAACCTTGATTGTAGCCTCCTCAATCTGCTCCATGGTGATAGCCTTAAGGTTCTTTCTTGCGGCAAGGAGAGCCGCCTCGTTAAGGAGATTTTCAAGGTCTGCGCCTGTAAAGCCTGCTGTGGTCTTTGCAATGTTTTTAAGGTTAACATCGGGAGCAAGTGGCTTTTGCCTTGCGTGAACACGGAGAATTGCCTCACGGCCTACAATGTCTGGGTAGGAAACTACAACCTGTCTGTCAAAACGACCTGGACGCATAAGTGCCGGGTCAAGAACATCAGGTCTGTTTGTGGCGGCAATAAGGATAACACCGTCATTTGCGCCAAAGCCGTCCATCTCAACAAGGAGCTGGTTAAGGGTTTGTTCTCTTTCGTCGTGACCGCCCCCAAGTCCTGTTCCTCTCTGACGGCCTACTGCGTCAATTTCGTCTATGAATATGATACATGGTGAGTTCTTCTTAGCAGTCTGGAACAAGTCCCTGACTCTTGACGCACCAACACCTACGAACATTTCAACAAAGTCGGAGCCGGAAATTGAGAAGAAAGGAACTCCTGCTTCACCTGAAACAGCCCTTGCAAGTAATGTTTTACCTGTACCCGGAGGTCCCACCAGCAGTACGCCCTTAGGGATTCTTGCACCCAAAGCGCTGAACTTTGACGGATTTTTAAGAAATTCTACAATCTCTTCCAGCTCTTCCTTTTCCTCGTCTGCACCTGCAACATCATCAAAGGTGGTTTTTCTCTTTTCGTCATTCTCGTTTTTGAATTTGGCTTTTCCGAACTGCATTTCTTTGCCGCCCATTCCCCCCATTTTGCGGAGGATAAAGAACCAAACTACAATGAACAGTCCTGTAAAGATAAGGATTGGCAGTATGTTGTAGAACAGTGAATTGTCAGCCGCTCTGGAAATATCATATTCCATTGGCTTATCCTTGTGTTCCTTGTTGTACTGTTCAATGTAAGGGTCAACCTTGTCAATAAAGAGTTGAGTTGAGGCAAGCTTGTAGGTCATTGTCTTTTTCTTGTCAACCTCATTAACAAGCTCCATCTTGATTTCACCTGTACCGTCATTTACGGTGAATTTTTGTACATTTTGATTTTGGAACTGATAGACTACATCACTGTATGTTGCCGTTGATGTACTGCGGTTGCTGAACATAAAGAACAAAACAATCAACACAACAACAGGTATGGCAATGTAAATCAGTTTCTTTAAATTACCACTATTTTTCATAAAATTCTCCTTAGCTCTTTTTTCCTATTTTAATCAGAGGTTTTTTCATAAACAGATTCCTTAAGAACACCTATGTATGGAAGATTTCTGTAATACTCTGCGTAGTCAAGTCCGAATCCCACCACAAACAAATCATCAATTTTTTTGCAGGAGTATTTCACCTCAACCTCTGTCTGTCTTCTGTCAGGCTTGTTAGGCAGGGTTACAATTTCTACAGAATTGCACCTTTTGCTCTTTAGATACTGAGTGATAAAGGATAATGTGTTTCCACTGTCTATTATATCCTCTACAATCAAAATATCCTTGCCCATAGGGGAAATTGACATATCCTTTAGTATA
This sequence comes from Oscillospiraceae bacterium, assembly GCA_029225165.1. Taxonomy (GTDB): domain Bacteria; phylum Bacillota; class Clostridia; order Oscillospirales; family Acutalibacteraceae; genus Ruminococcoides. Next base: position 9,831 of record JAQXVY010000038.1, on the reverse strand, counting down.
TTAACCCTGCCTGAGCTTTCCATACCGTTTCCGTAGGAGGAAACAGACATAAAGTCAATTTTACAGGGAATTTTGATGTATTTCATAAGCTCCGCCATAAAACAGACGCTGCCCTTTAAAAGTCCCAAAAGTACAAGGTTTTTTCCCTCATAGTCTTTGTTGATTTTGTCTGCAATATCCGCAGTAAGTGATGTTATTTCTTCTGCTGAAAGTAAAATTTCCTTAATATCCTTATCCATAGCGTCCTCATAAATCTGTAATTTGTATTTTGATACATTCCTCTGCATTGTCAGAAACTACTGCTTCTTTTGAAACTGCAATTCCCTCTATCCAATGAACACAGTTCCCGTCTGCAAGTACAAGCAGCTTGTCACGCTTTTCCTCGGGAATTTTCAGCTCGTTCATCAGTTTTTTCAAACTCTTTGTAACACCTCTGCGAGAAAGGTTGATGCAGTCCCCTGAAAGTCTGTTTCTCAACAAAAGTGTTGGAGTCATTATATCACTGTTAATGTAGTTTGCGGAAGTATATTTTTCAAATTTTCCGCTAATTTTCACATTTTCAAGGGTGATTACCCTGTCATTATACACAACAGACTTGTTTTGTTCAATCTCTTTTGAAAAAAACTCTGATTCGTCTGTTTGGGTAATTCTGAAAAGACCTTGCTTGTTTACAGCGGAAAGATTCTTCTTAAGGTTGATTTTTCCACCGTAATATATTATAGAAATTGTTTCCTCAATATGTTTTCTTGAATATGAGGAAAAACCCTTTTCCTTAAACAGAAGGGCAACCGCCTCTTTTAAAATAACAGGATTTGCGTCCTTTAGCTTGTTTGTAAGGTAGCCCTCACCTGTTCTTGCAATTTTTAGAAGTAGCTGACCGCTTTTTTCAAGATATTCGGCAATTTCCGTAAGGGTGCTGTTCATATTGAGAACAGTTTTTTCAACGGAGGGGTTAATCTCACGCAAAACAGGAACAACATTATGCCTGATTTTGTTCCTTGTGTATTCGTCGGTAAGGTTGGTGCTGTCGGTAACAAAAACAAGACCGTAAGCCTTGCAGTACCTTTCAATCTCTTCCCTTGTGGAGTTGATGAGAGGACGGATAATACTGCCCCTCACCCTTGGTATTCCCGAAAGTCCTTTAAGGGATGTTCCCCTTGTCATATTGTAAAGGACAGTTTCCAAATTGTCGTCTGCGTTGTGGGCTGTGGCTATTTTACAGTTATATTTTTCTATTAAGGAATTAAAATACTCATACCTCAGTTTTCTTCCACATTCCTCGTGGCTTAACCTCATATCCTTTGAAAGAGCAGGGACATCATACTCCTTGACAAAAATTTCTATGTCGTTTTGTCTGCAAAGCTCACAACAAAACTTCATATCCCTGTCGGACTCCTCACCACGCAAATGGTGATTGATGTGACAAGCCATAAGCTTTAGGTTAAATTCCTCTTTAATACTGTTAAGGTTGTGGAGCAGGCACACAGAGTCAGCCCCACCGGAAAGTGCCACAACTACGGTGTCGCCGTAGCTAAGCATACCGTATTCTTCTATTGTAGATTTTATCAAATTATTCATAGTTGGTAAGTTTTCTATTCGTAGTTATGTTCAATGGATGAAAAACGCATAAATTCACCCTGCCAGTGAAGCTTTACGGTGTTAGTTTCACCGTGACGGTTTTTAGCCACCATACATTCGGCAGAATTAAGGTCAACCTGTGCATTCTCGGCATTTTCGCCCTTATCTGCATAGTAACCATCTCTGTACAAAAACAGAACAATATCTGCGTCCTGCTCAATGGAACCTGAATCTCTCAAATCGGAAAGCATTGGCTTGTGGTCGGGTCGCTGTTCACTTGCACGGGAAAGCTGTGAAAGGCATATTACAGGCACATTGATGTCCTTAGCCATAATCTTCAGGTTTCGTGTAATTTCGGAAATTTCCTGAACACGGTTGTTAGTTACCTTTGCAGAGCTCATAAGCTGAAGATAGTCGATAATAACAAGGTCAACATCCCTAAGCCTTCTCAGCTTCGCCTTCATTTCAGGAACAGTAATACCGGAAGTTTCGTCAAGGTAAATCTCGCTTTTTGACAAAACATCACTTGCGGAAATAATCCTCTGCCACTCCTCGTCATTCAGCTTACCTGTACGGAGCTTTACACCGCCTACAAGTGCCTCAACGGAAAGCAGACGGGAGGCAAGCTGTTCCTTTGTCATTTCCAGGGAAAAGAATGCAACCTTTTTCTTGCTTTGCACAGCAACACTTCTTGCAATATTCAGGGCAAATGAGGTTTTACCCATACCGGGACGGGCGGCAAGGAGAATAAGGTCGGACTTGTTAAGACCTGTAATTACCCTGTCAAGGTCGGAAATTCCCGTTGATACAGGCTTAAAGTTCTCGTCCTCCTTGCTCAGCTTTTCAAGTCTTTCAAAGGTTTGGTAAATTACCCTGTCAATCCTTTCAAGACCGTCAACCGCCTTGCCCTGACGAATGTCGTAAATCTTCTGCTCCGCAGAATCAATCAGCCTTTCAGGCTCAACCTCTCCGCTTCCTGCAGTTTCGATAATATCCCTTGATGCTGTAATCAACTGCCTAAGGCTATACTTGTCCCTTACAACCTTTGCGTACTCCTCCACATTGGAAACGGAAACACAGGCTTGTGCAAGGCTGTAAATGTAGGTCTTGCTTGATGCCTCGTCATAACCTGCATCACTTTTAAGTGCGTCAAGTAACAACACAAGGTCAAAGGGTCGTGACTCGGTGAACATCTCCAGCATTTTACCGTAGATTATTCTATGAATTTGTATGTAAAAATAGTCGGGACTTGGAACAATGCCCATCACCCTGTCCATACAGGAGGGTTCAATGAGAATAGCACCAAGCAACGCCTGTTCCGACTCGTGACTGTACGGTAAATTCAAACCGTCCATTCCACCTGCTATGCCTAAATCTGCCATAGTAACACCTTATGCTTCGGATACCTTTACCTTAATATTTGCCACAATGCCGTTGTATAGCTTAACCTTTGCATTGTATGTGCCAAAAGCCTTGATGTCTGTGTCAAGGGACACCTTTCTCTTGTCAACAACAATGTTGTACTGCTTTTTTATTTCCTGAGAAATTTCTTTTGCTGTAACAGAACCAAAGAGTCGTCCGTTGGAGCCTGCCTTTGCTGTCATTTCAAAGATTTTGCCCTCTAACTTCTCCTTGCTTGCGTTAGCCTTTTTAATCTCTGTATCAATCTTAAACTGCTTACTGCTTTCGGCATTCTTAAGTTCGTTCATAGCCTGATTATCAGCCTGAGCCGCAAGTCCCCTTGGGAACAGGAAGTTCCTTGCGTAACCGTCAGAGGTTTCCACAAGCTCACCCTTTTTTCCCAAATTCTTTACATCCTGCTTTAATACTACTTTCATTTCAAAATTCCTTTCTTCCTTAGCTTTTTAATTATTGACATAAGCATATATTCTGCTTCTTCCTTATCATCAACCTTAATTTGACAGGCCGCCATTGTAAGGTGACCGCCGCCGCCCATCTCCTCCATAATGACCTGCACATTTGTTTTTCCGTAGCTTCTGGCAGAAATGCCTATTGTTTCACTATCAATTCTGTAAATTACAAATGAAGCAAAAACACCGCCCACGCTTAACAAATCGTCAGCCGCCTGTGAGGACACAACACGGATATTCTCCATATCGTCATCAGCATATGCAACAGCAAAGTTGTCAACAATCTTTGCCTTTGAAACAATCTTCGCCTTTTCCTTGTAGGTTTCTATTCCCCCCGAAAACAGCCTTTTAACATCAACTGTATCCGCTCCCTTTTGCTTTAGGTATGCCGCCGCCTCAAAGGTTCTAACACCTGTTTTTATAACAAAATTCTTTGTATCAAGGGTAATTCCTGCAAGTAAGGCACTCGCCTCAAATGCAGACAAATAGTCGTCACCCATATATCCGATAAGCTCTGTAACCATCTCACAGGTGGAGGAGGCTGTTGGCTCGTGGAAGAATATTAGGGCGTTCTTGATAAAGTTGACCATCTTCCTGTGGTGGTCAATTACAATGATATTTTTACATTTGTCGTATATTTCTTCACTTTCAATAAAGGTGCTTATGTGGGTGTCAAGGATAATAAGCAAGGTGTTGTTGTTAATCTTTTTAAGTGCCTCCTGAACGGACAAAAACGAGTTACCAAAGCCGTTCTCCTTAGCCTCAACAATAAGCTGTTTAGCACTGCTTTTATCCTCATTACAGACAATGTAGGTTTCCTTTTTGTTAAGAGATTTTGTAATGGTACTGAAAAGACCGATAGACGCACCCACACAGTCAAGGTCGCTGAAGTTGTGTCCCATAAGCATAATATTGTCTGCCTTGCGAACAGCATTTTTGATGTTTCCTGCAAAGGTTCTTGTCCTGACCTTACTGCGTTTTTCAACACCCTTTGAAACACCGCCAAAGAACTCGTAGTCGTCCTTAACAGCAATTGCAACCTGGTCTCCGCCTCTGCCAAGAGCCATTTCAAGGGCTTTTTTGGCGGCAAGGTCACTTTCCCTTAATGTGTTTTGACCTCTGCCGATACCGATGGAGATTGTTGCACTTTTTCCGTTCAGCCTGATATTTCTGATTTCGTCCAGAATTTTAAACTTTTCGTCGGAAATTTTTGCAAGGCTTTTCTCCTCAAAAATAATCATATATCTTGTAGGAGAAAGCTTTGAATACAGGGACTTTGTGTCAAGTGCCCACTTTTGAACAGCCTTTTCAACTGCAAGTAGGATTTCGCCCTCTGTTTCACCGTCGGAGTCTGTGTCAAAATCCTCTGCATTGTCAAATAGGACAATAGCCACAGAGCCTTTTTTGTTGCGGAACTCATTTTCAACATTGCGATAATATGTATCATCAATATAGTAGAGTATTGTGGCACTTTGGGCAACATTTCCGTAAACCCTGTAATACTTGTCAAAAAGCTTGATTTTAACAGGCTTTTCCTCCAAAAATTCACTTAGCTCGTGACCGCAGATGTGGTTCTTGATGTCGTTTGTAAGTGGGTCTTTTCCCTTGCAAATATTGTTGATAAACAGGCTGTTGCACCACACAATATCGTCGTGAGTTCCCACAACCACAACAGGGAAATGGAAATTCTCAAGATATTCGTGGTCAATTTTTTCAGTCCTTTTAACAGCGCTTCTAACGATTTTCCTGATATAACTGCTAAAGCGGAAATTCATCAAAAGCACAAACAAAAGGGACACAAGGGAGATGCCAAACTCCGCAATAGACAGATACGGATTGTACCTTACAGAAATAAAGGACATACAAAACATAAGTATTGCGAAAATTATAAAAAACGGAGTCAAAGTCCAATTTTTCCTGTTCATAAAGCATCTCCTTTCGTTTTTTATTATTGAGTGTGGAGTGTGGAGTTTGGAGTGTGGAGTTTGTCATTCCGACCCACACTCTGTCATTCCGAGCTTGTCGAGGAATCCCCCTTCCTTTACCGCTCACTATGTTAGGAAAACCATACTCTCCTATAACCTATCTGTGTCGATTAAGGCACTACTGCTGTCCTTTCAGATTCTTCGGTCGCTTTGCTCCCTCAGAATGACAAGGGGAGTGGCTCCGAATGACAGGGATGTGGACGCTCACGGTTCCAAAATACTCCTATTAAACTTCCATAAGAATAGGAAGTATCATCGGGCTTCTGCCTGTTTTGCCCGAAATAACCTTTGAAACATCATCTTTAATGCGGTTTTTAATAACGCCCCACTCGTGAACATTCCTTTCACAGCAGTCGTCAAGTACAGAAAGTGCAGTCCTCTTAACATCAGCCATAAGCTCTTCACTTTCTCTCACATATACAAAGCCTCTTGAAACAATATCGGGGCCTGAAATCACATGACCGTCATACACATCAAGGGATGCAACAATAATGATAAGTCCGTCCTGTGCAAGGTGCTTTCTATCTCTGAGAACGATACTTCCCACATCACCAACGCCAAAACCGTCAACAAATACCTTGCCGGCAGGAACCTTTGGTAATTCCTTGATGTAATCCCTGTTAAGCTCAAGTGTTGTTCCAATGTCTGCGATAAATGTGTTCTTCCTGTCAATACCCAAGGATACTGCAATATCCTGACTTTTTCTAAGGTGCTTTTGCTCGCCGTGAACAGGGATAAAGTACTTAGGCTTAACAAGACTGGTGAGTATTTTATGCTCCTCTGCACAGGCGTGACCTGAAACATGAACCTCATACATAGACTCATACACAACCTTACAGCCCTTTTTAAGGAGCTCGTCAACAACATTTCCCACAGACCTCTCATTACCCGGGATAGGATTTGCAGAAATGATAATGAAGTCACCTGCACCAACGGTAATTTTTCTGTGGTCTGAAAAAGCCATTCTTGAAAGTGCCGACATTGGCTCACCCTGTGAGCCTGTTGTAACAAGCACAATCTGCTCAGGGGAATACTGAGGTATCCGGTCTATATCTATTATAATATTCTCGGGAATATCCAAATATCCCAAGTTACTTGCAACATTCATATAGTTAATCATACTTCTGCCGGAGAAAGCAACCTTTCTTCCAAACTTTTTGGCGCAGTTTATGATTTGCTGAACACGGTTTACATTACTTGCAAAGGTTGCAATAATAATTCTCTGCTTTTCTGCCTTTTGAAACAGATTTTTAAGGCTGTCGTAAACTGTATGCTCTGTTGGAGTATAGCCCTCTCTTGACGCATTTGTAGAGTCGGACATAAGTGCAAGAACACCCTCGTCACCAAGTCGGGCAAATCGGCTTAAATCAATCATACCGCCTGAAATCGGTGTACAGTCAATCTTAAAGTCGCCTGTGTGTACAACAGTACCTGCCGGAGTATGGAGTGCAATACCAACAGCGTCAGGGATTGAGTGGTTTACGTGAATAAACTCTGCTGTTGTCTTGCCGATTTTAACTGACTCCCCTGCCTTTAATGTTCTAAGCTCTGTCTGCTTTAAAAGGGAATGTTCCTTCAGCTTATTCTCCACCAAGCCAAGGGTCAGAGGTGTTCCGTAGATAGGCACACTCATTTCTGTCAAAAGATAAGGCAAACCGCCAATGTGGTCCTCGTGACCGTGAGTGAGCAAAATCGCTTTCACCTTATCCTTGTTTTGTACAAGGTATGTGAAATCAGGAATAACAAGGTCAACACCAAGCATTTCACCGTCAGGAAAAGCCATACCGCAGTCAATTACAATAATTTCGTCCTCACACTCAAAAAGGGTGATGTTTTTGCCGATTTCGTTAAGTCCCCCAAGGAATGAAACCTTTACCGACGGCAAAGGCTTATTTTCCTCAACCCTTTTATTTCTCTTATAGTTGATTTTACTGCTGTTTCTCTTACTGTTGCTGTTAAAAATCTTTTTGCCTGACTGGTAGCCTGTGCGATTTTTCGACTGACTACCCCTACCGTAATTCCTTTGATTATTCTTATTTCTGCTGTAATTTACCATATTTTTGTTATTATTGTTCTTTTCAATTCCCACAAAATGTCCTCCGTTTTCTAAAACTAATTATTTACTGTATGTATTAAAAAGATGATACCCAAAATCCCGAACAGGTATTCATTAAACAGACTGATAAAAGAAAATTTATATACCATTCCATAATATTAGTACATTATATCATACTATTTCCCCACCAAAAAGTCAACCGAAAAAGCCTATTAATTCACCATAATATTATTTACAGTATTTCCCTAATATGTTGAAAAAATACTTCCGTTGTGATAACATTACTGTGAAAAGAGGTAGTTATGAAAACAGTAGAAATTTTTACAGACGGCGCCTGTTCAGGCAATCCCGGCCCCGGCGGTTACGGAGCAATATTGCGTTATAAGGGAAAAGAAAAGGAAATCAGAGGTGGCAGTGAAAACACCACCAACAACAGAATGGAGCTTTTGGCTGTAATTGAGGCGCTGAAACTCCTTAAGGAGCCTTGCATAGTTCAGCTTTACTCCGACTCACAATATGTGTGCAACGCCTTTAACCTTGGATGGGTTGAAAAGTGGAAAGCAAAAAACTGGATGAGAACAAAGAGTGAGCCTGTGAAAAACCCCGAACTGTGGAAAGAGCTTTATGACCTTTGCCAAAAGCATAAAGTAACCTACAACTGGGTAAAAGGACACCACGGACACCCCGAAAACGAACGATGCGACCGCCTTGCAGTTGGGTATTATCAGAGGTATTTGTGAGGCAGTTTTTTTAGTGTGAAGTTTGGAATTTGGAGTTTGGAGTAACTTAAGGAAAACCAAACAAAAGCAAAACGGATTGGGCAGAATTAACCACCTAATCCGTTTCTTATAAACATACTAAAATATAAACAAATTATTTTTCCTTAAGGAGCTTTGTCAATTCCTCCATAAAGGTGTTAATGTCCTTGAATGAGCGGTAAACCGAGGCAAAACGCACATAGGCAACCTCGTCAACATCCTTCAGCTTTTCCATTGCAAGCTCGCCAATGGACTGTGAGGTAACTTCCCTGTCCAGGGAGCTTTGAAGTGAGCTTTCTATGGAGTCAACCACAGACTCAACCTGTTCAAGTGAAACAGGTCTTTTTTCACAGGCACGCAAAATTCCCCCTGTCAGCTTTGCACGGTCAAAAACTTCCCTTGATTTATCCCTTTTAACAACAATAATAGGCACACTTTCAATTACCTCGTGGGTAGTAAAGCGTTTTTTACAGCTTAAACACTCACGGCGACGGCGAATTCTCTCTCCGTCATCGGCAGGACGGGAATCTATAACCTTACTTTCATCATGACCACAAAAAGGACATCTCATAATCAACACACCCCTACATTTTGAATTTTTCTGAATAATAATTTTCTTTAAGATAATTATAACACAAGATAGCCCTTAAACAAGTTAAGATTTCATTACAATTAAGTTACATAAAAATCTCAAAAGCAACGAACAAACCTGTAATTCAAGGGAATTATCAAAAATTTTGTGGGTGTAGAATAATTTTGAAGTGTGATAACAAATTAGTGTTTTATTTGTGTATTAGAAAATAAACAGAAAAACAGAATATAAAAATAGAAATATCAAAAATTTTCATATTTTTTATTGACAATACCCAAATATTATGATAAAATAAGCCTTGCGAAATACGGAGGGGTGTCCGAGTGGTTTAAGGAGCTAGTCTTGAAAACTAGTGATACCGCAAGGTACCAAGGGTTCGAATCCCTTCCCCTCCGCCATTTTTATTTTAAACACTTTACCATACGGAGGATTACTCAAGTGGTGAAGAGGCTCCCCTGCTAAGGGAGTAGGTCGGGTAACCGGCGCATGGGTTCAAATCCCATCTTCTCCGCCAGAGCAAAACCCGCATGACTGCTGGAAAGTCCAGTGTTCATGCGGGTTTTTGTTGCTTTTGTAAAGGTTTTGCGCACAAAAAACTCCTTAAACAGATTTGGACAGTCCCTTGTCTGCTTAAGGAGGTCTTTTTACCGGCAGGGCCGGCTTTGGATACCATTGTTTGAATACGCTCAGAAGAAGAAATGACCGATCAGCGCGATGGCGAAGCCGAGCATGGCGCCGCAGACCACCTCGATCATGCGGTGTCCGAGCGATTCGTTCAGCTTTGGGATCATTTCCTTGAGCTGCACCTCGTTCTGCGCGTTTTCGTCGCCGAGATACTCAACGATATAATTGATCGCTTTGGCATGCAACCCTGCCGCCCAGCGCACACCGGTCGCGTCGTACATGACGATCAGCGCCAGAATAAACGCCATGGCGAAAATCGGCGAGTCAAAACCATAGAGCAGATAGGAGGTCAGAAGCACCGAGCACG
>JAQXVY010000037.1 GCA_029225165.1 Oscillospiraceae bacterium | reverse complement strand
CACAATGTCACTGATGAAGAACTCCAAACAGTAGTTGCTTTAATTAACAACCGACCTCGTAAAACCCTTGATTTCTTTTCTCCTATTGAAGTCCTTTCTAAAAAGTGTTGCACTTGACTTGACAATCTGCCCAGCCCCCTCCTCCGAGGGAGCCTTTGTTTAGTCCTTAATTTTATCTAACCTGATAGTGTCGATTTAGGCACTACTGCTTTCCTTTCAGATTCCTCGGTCGCTACGCTTCCTCGGAATGACAGGAGGGTGGTGTCCTCGGAAGGACAGGATTCACTATTCACATTACTTCATCGCTAAAAAAACCGAGTAATCCACATCAATCTGGATTACTCGGTTGTCTTTTTGTTAACTGATACTATACAGTCAATATTTTTGCATTATTTCAGCAATTATTTGAGGTATGTAAGACCTGTGTCGCCGATTGCTCCGGAAATTCCGTTAAAGCCTGATGCACAGCATACATATACTCTCATATTACCCTGTCCGATACCGCTGACTGAAAGTGTACCATTTGTTACAATCTTTTGGTCTCCGGTTACAGCGTCAATGTATGTACCGTTAGGGATATTCTTGAATGTAGTGCTGTCGCTTAAAGCTACACAAGCAAGTGAATCGCCCTCGTCAGCACTTGTGTATCTTCTGATGTAAGCCATATTACCGCTAACATAGTTGGAAGAATTTGTGTACTGACCCTTTTGGAGTGCAGGGATTGCTCTTCTGATTTGGTTAAGCTTTGAAAGGTGCTTTGAAAGTGGAGCGTTAAGTGTGGATTCTACTGTACCGCTTGCTGTATACTTGCCGTAGTCACTTGCGGAAACAGTACCCTCAAGATTTGTACCAAAGTATGCACGACCTGTCTTTTCGAGTGGTGCGTTAGGACCAACATCAATTGGAACATCCTTCTTAAACTCGATTTCAGAACCGTAGTAAATACAAGGAATACCACGGAATGTGAACATAAGGTTCATATTCTCTGCCCAAGCCTGTGCACCGCCCTGATAACGAGTCTTTTCCTGTCCGTCAGGACCGTAGTCGTGGGAATCAACATAGGTTACTGCCCATGTTGCGTCGTTGTACAGGGAATCCTCACTGCAGGCTGCCTTGTAAGCGTCACTTGCGTTTTTGAATGCCCAGTGCATTGGGAAGTCGATTGTACTTGTTCCGTTTGCCTTGCTGTAGTCAGGTGTGTGGTAATTAATACCGTCAAGACTTGCGTTTGTGCTTGTTTCTGGGAAAGCTCTGTTCTGGTAAGCCCCGAAGTGCTTTATAGCGTTGCTATAGTTTGATTCCCAACCGGAGTCGCTCCAGTTGTTCTGCCAAGCGCTGTCTGTTTCTTTCCAGGTGTAGAAGAAGCAGGAGTCGGAGGAACCGCCCTCGTTGTATGCGCCGTGGTATCTTGCACACACCTCACCAAAGATGTGGAAGTTCTTGTATGCTGTAAATACAGGGAAATAAGCGCTGTTAAGTGTCCAACGGTTGATGTGCTTTTCTGTATCCATACGGAAAGCGTCAACACCCATATCAACATACTGTTTGTAGCAATCTGTAATATATTTTGCAACTATCGGATTTTCTGTATTAATATCAACGCAGTCACCTGCCATCTGTCCTGTCTGCTCAGCAGATGAGCCGTAACTCATGGCCTTGTCGTGGTGATAGTAATGGTTGGTGTCGTTTGCATCCTCTTTCATAACAGCAAGTCTTGCCTGATACTGGTAGCCCGGCAGCATACTTGCATAGCCGGGAGCAGTTTTTTCAAATACTGATCCGGGAATTGTCTTCATACAGTTAACAGAGTCAAGTTTGCTGTAATCCTTTGTGAACATTGGTGCAAGGAAAGCCTCACCAAAGTTACCTGTGTGGTTCCAAACAACGTCCTGTACAATTTTCAGACCCTTTTCGTGAGCTGCGTCAATAAGGTCCTGATATGTAGTGTCGCTTGACTCGTATCTTGGGTCAACCTTGCTGAAGTCAAATGCGTGGTAGCCATGGTAGTCATAGCCGGAAGCATTTTCAACAACAGGTGTAATCCAAATAGCGGAGAAACCAAGTGCCTTGATGTAGTCAAGCTTTTGAATTAAGCCCTTAAAGTCGCCACGCCAAGCAGGGTCGGAGTCGGGGTTGTTTGCAGTACCGTCATCCCAGCAGTGAACATTGTTGCTTGTGTCACCGTCATAGAATCTTGATGTGATTATGAAGTAGATACTGTCCTCACGAAGGTCTGTTCTCTCTACATCTGCATCAGTTGGAACCTTGTTGAACCAGCGGCTGTTTTTGTACCAAAACTCATTGTTACCGCTGTCTGTGTTTCTTGTCAACTCGGCGCTCTGTGTTCCGTCGCTGTCAACAAACTGGAGGTTAATCTTTGTAACACTGCTGAATGTGTAACGATAGTAGTTGTTACCCTCGCTTGTCATCTTTGGTCCGGGATAGTCTGTTGAAATGTTACTTGGAAGAGAGTTCCAATAATAAACGCTTGGAGTACCCTTTTCTGTGTAATAGTGGACTGTTATGCCCGTAGCACCGTTTGCCTGATTGCTTGTCTGTGCGGCAGAAACCGAAACACCGGCAACTGACAATGCCAAAACAAGAACCAGAAGGATTGCAGTAAGTTTTTTCATAGCTACATTCTCCTTTATAAATACAATCTTATACATTTAGATTATATAATGAAAAAAACAGATTAATTTTCCTTAAAAGAATATTAATCTGTTTGCAGTGCCAATTTTTTGACTCTGTTTTTGGATATATTCCCCAACTTGTGAATAATGTATGAATAAAAAATGTCTAAATAATATATTCCCTTATGATTTTTGCTACACCACATTCATTATTTGTAACTGTAGTGATGTCGGCATACTTTTCCACACCCTCCTTGCAATTCTTCATTGCAACGCCAAGTCCTGCTTCTTTCAGCATTTCTATATCGTTGTAGCTGTCACCCATTGCAATCATTTTTGACACAGGAATACCTGTTATTTTGGCAAGTGCGTGAAGTCCCTCACCCTTGTTTACATTTGCCGGAGTGATTTCAAGGAAGAAAGGCTCACTTAAAAACACGTGTAGCCTTGGCTCAAATGTCTTTTGCAAAACAGGAAGATATTTTTCTATAACAGCAGGGTCGTCAACAAGGAGAAGCTTGTTCATACCGACATCAATATTTACAAAGTCATCGACAAATTCAAAGGGAAGACCCACAATCCTTGACTCCGTATAGGAGTAATCGTTAAGGCTGTTACCCGCCACAATTTTCTTATCAAGTGGTGAAGTCACAGTAATACTGCTGTCACCAACTATCTTGAAAATTTCAGGCAAATATTCCTTTGGGAAAGGACAGTTGTAGAGAATTTTGTCTTTTTTTACATTGTAAATTCTTCCGCCGTTGTAGGAAACCACATAACCGCCGAAGTCCTTTAGCCTTAATTCCTGAATAAAGGGCAAAATACCGCTTTCAGGTCTGCCGGTTACAACAGCCACAGTCTTTCCCATTTTTTGCATTTCTATAATAGCGTCAATATTTTCCTGTGGAATTTCCTTCTCGTCATTACACAGAGTGCCGTCCATATCAAGGGCAATTAAATCGTATTTCATTTTATGTTCTCCATTTTCTTATCCGTCATAGTTTTCACAAGCAAGATTTTTCTTGTGTGTTGCTCTAATCCTTTAGGCTTGGAAGCTCACAGCATAATTCATAAAAGTCCTTTAAGCTTCCATTTTTGTATGAGGAAATGTCCGCATTGTGCCTGTTGATAAGGTCGTCTGTCACAAGGTATGTGTCCATACCGATTTTACTACTGCTCATATCCTCGTCAACATCATTGCCCACCATAAGTGTTTCCTCCGGCAGACAATCAGCCAATTTACAGGTTTCGGCAAAATAATTCGGGTTAGGCTTTGTGTACTTTGAGGTTTCATATGTGGTGATTACCTTAAAATCATCCTTGTTAAGACCTGCCCATTTTACTCTCCTCTCTGTTGCAATCCTTGGAAAAAACGGGTTAGTTGCCATAACCAGTGTGTAGCCCTTGTTTTTCAGCACCTCCACAATCTTTTGCGGATACGGGCTTTCCGAGGTTGCCTCCTTGGTGAGTATAAATTCGTTTTCGTAATATCCGTTGAAAATAGGAATTTGATTAATTATGTCAGGTCCTACAATGGTAGCAACCTTGTTCCAAAAGCACATCTTGTTTGTTATTGAGCCGTCATTCTTGTACATCTCCTCAAGGCCTGCTAAAACAGACTTTTGCAATGTCTTTGGAGAAATGCCCACATAGGGGCAAACAGCCTCTGCCAATGAGGTAAAGTACAGCTTCATAAATTTGTCCATATCCATGGGGAGCATAGTTCCGTCAAGGTCGAAAAATATATTCTTAATCATCTCTTCTCTCTCCTTTTCTCTTTCTTATATATATATTAGTTTGCTTTCATATTTACATATTCAGCGTGTAGCTTGCTGTAGGCAAATCGCTGACTGCTGTATATGCTGTAATAGCCTGAAAGCATATAGCTTATGCACACCGCAACAACAAAGAATGCAATACCCTCACTGCCAAACAACTCAACACTAAGCATCACAGATGCGATTGGGCAGTTTACAACTCCGCAAAATACTGCAACCACACCGATACACGCACCAAATGCAGGGTTAAGCCCCAAAAGAGGTGCAACAGCACAGCCAAAGGTTGAGCCGATAAAAATAGTCGGAACAATCTCGCCGCCCTTAAAGCCGATAGCCATAGTCACTGCGGTAAAGACAATTTTAAGCAAAAAGTCGTAATATGTTGCCTTTCCGTGGTTAACAGCGCCGTCTATTACACCTGTTCCAAGACCTGTGTATTTATCCCCGAAAATCACAACAAGAAGTATAAAGAACACACCGCCTGCAAGCATACGAATATAGGGGTTTTTGATTAGCTTTTGAGCGCCCTCTTTTGAATATTTTAATGCAAGGCAAAAAAGTATGCTGATAAATGCACACAAAATTGCAAGTACACCTACCTGAAGCATATGAACAGGGGATAAATCGGGTACTTTTGGTGAAACATAATTATCAGATACTCCCCCAAGCACACAGCTTATGGCGTAGGCAACAAGGCTTGACACAACACAGGGTACAAATGCCGAATAGTACAGCACACCCACGGCAATTACCTCCATTGCAAAGAAAGCAGCTGTAAGGGGAGTTCCGAACAGGGCAGAAAACAACGCACCCATTCCGCACATTACCGCAACATTCATATCCTTTATATCAAGGCGGAAAATCTTGCCTACCTGAGCGCCTATACTTCCCCCAAGCTGAAGTGCCGCACCCTCTCTGCCGGCTGAACCGCCTACCAAGTGGGTGACGATTGTGCTTACAAAAATCAAGGGTGCAATAATAATGGGAACGCCCTTAAGGTGCCTTATGGAGTGAAGTATCAGGTTTGTTCCTCCGTCTCGGGACAGGTTTGCCTTTTCGTACATCAAAACAATCAAAAGTCCCAACACAGGCATAAAGAATAACAGCCAAGGAAAGTCCTGACGAAGACCTGTAACATAGGATATACCCTTGTTAAATACAGTTCCCACAGCACCCCCCAATGCACCTGTGATTGAGGCGATTATAAGCCACTTTATGAAAATACCGGCATACAGACCGATACGCTTTAATTTGATTTTTAATATCCAGAAAAAATCACTCATTGTTCCATCTCCCGTGGATTTATTATACCACCACTTACAATTCATATCAACGAAAATAATCAAGACCTTTAAAAATTTAGTAAAATATGTTATAATAGAAAGGACAAATAGTAATGAAAAAAATAGTTCTTGTTGGCACAGGAATGGTTGGAATGAGCTTTGCCTATGCCTCACTTAATCAAAATCTTTGTGACGAGCTTGTTTTGATTGACATTAACAAGGAACGAGCTATGGGCGAGGCTATGGATTTAAACCACGGTCTTGCTTTTTCAAGGTCGTCAATGAAGATTTATCCGGGGGAATACAGCAACTGCAAGGACGCTGATGTAGTGGTTATCTGCGCCGGTGTTCCCCAAAAAAAGGGTGAAACACGACTTGAACTTCTCAACCGCAACACACAGGTTTTTCAGTCCATTGTTAAGCCAATTTGCGAAAGCGGATTTGAGGGGATTTTCCTTGTTGCAACGAACCCTGTTGACATAATGACAAGGGTTACAGCACACCTGTCGGGATTTCCCTGTGGCAGGGTGCTGGGAACAGGCACAACACTTGACTCGGCAAGGCTTAGGTACCTTTTGGGAGAATATTTTGACCTTAACCCTCGAAGTGTCCACGCATATGTTATGGGTGAACACGGCGACACCGAGTTTGTTCCCTGGAGTCAGGCACTTTTGTCAACAAAGCCTGTCAATGATGTTCTCCTTGACAATCCTAAGCTTTACAATATGTCCGACCTTCTTAAAATTGAGGAGGAAGTGAGAAACTCCGCCTACCGAATTATTGATGCGAAGGGTGCAACCTACTACGGAATAGGTATGGCTATTGTTCAGATTTGCCGTGCTATTTTGGAAAATGAAAATTCCGTACTCACAGTTTCCTGCAAGCTAAACGGCAGCTACGGCAGACAGGACACATTTTTGGGAAATCCTGCAATCATCAACAAGGACGGTGTAAAGTCACTGATTGAGCTTTCCTTAACAGGAAAAGAGATTAACAAGCTAAACGACAGCTGTGACCTTTTGGACGAATATTTTTCAGGGATAAAGCTGGATTGAAAGAGATGCCCACCCTGTCATTCCGAGGAAACGAAGTGACCGAGGAATCTGAAAGGATAGCAGTAGTGCATTAATCTACACTATCAGGTTATAGGAAAGTATGATTTCCTTAACAAAATAATTTGTGGAGGCAGGGGATTCCTCGACAAGCTGGTCATGACAGTGTGTGGCTCGGAATTATAGTGTGTGAATTTTTCCTTAATTGACCACTTCAATTAGGCTATATGTAACAAACACTCCCCCCTATAACCCTTAAATTTTAAATTTTGAGGTGATAAAATGACAGATATAGAAAAACTCCAACAGATTATTGACGAAAGCAATAATATTGTATTTTTCGGCGGTGCGGGAGTCAGCACCGAAAGCGGTATTCCCGACTTTCGCTCTGTTGACGGACTGTACAATTTGAAGTACAAATTTCCTCCTGAGGAGATTATCAGCCACGACTTTTTCTTCTCTAAAACAGAAGATTTTTACGACTTTTACCGTGACAAAATGCTGATACTTGACGCACAGCCAAACATCGCCCACAAAAAGCTTGCCCTTCTTGAAAAGGCAGGAAAATTGTCGGCTGTTGTCACCCAAAACATTGACGGTCTGCACCAAAAAGCCGGCAGCCATACAGTTTACGAACTGCATGGCAGTGTACATAGAAACTACTGCATAAGCTGTCACAAATTTTTTGAACCGCAGTATATAAAGGACTGTAAGGGAATACCAAAATGTACCCACTGCGGAGGTATTATCAAGCCTGATGTTGTCCTTTATCAGGAGGGGCTTGACGACAAAACCGTCACACAGGCACTTACGGCTATTTCGCAGGCAGACACAATGATTATTGCAGGAACAAGCCTTGCAGTTTATCCTGCCGCCGGATTTATAAAATTTTTCAAGGGCAAACACCTTGTACTGATAAACCTCACCAAAACCTCAGCCGACAAAACGGCAGACCTTGTTATTCACAAAAAGGTTGGAGAAGTGCTTGGAGAAATTAAGGTGTAACACAACTGCTTTTCTCTCCTCCTGTCATTCTCAGAACACCCCCACCCTGTCATTCCGAGGAAACGAAGTGACCGAGGAATCTGAAAGGATAGCAGTAGTGCCTAAATCGACACTATCAGGTTATAGGAAAGTGTGATTACACTAACAAAATTAGTGGTAGAGAAAGGGGATTCCTCGACAAACTCGGAATGACAGAGTTTTGCTGGGAATGACAAAAGTGACTCTGAATGACATTTTTAGGGAAACAAATGCAAACCGCCGTACCCATATGGATACGGCGGTAGTTTTATTTTATTAACAAGCTATTTTCTAACAGATTTTAATTACTTATTCTCTGTTGGCTCAGCAAGATATGTGAGGTGAGCGTACTTCTTAGCAGCAATCTCCTCAGCCTCTGCAAAGAGCTTTTCTGCCTTTTCAGGATTGCTTCTCTGGAGAGCGTTGTAACGAACCTCGCCCATAATGAAGTCCTTATAAGGAATTGTAGGAGCCTTGCAGTCAAGCTGGAATGGGTTTTTGCCCTCTTCGGCAAGTCTTGGGTCATATCTAAAGATATTCCAGTAACCTGCGTCAACAGCCTTTTTCTCTTCAAACTGTGCAATTCCCATACCGCCCTTAATACCGTGGTTGATACATGGAGCGTAGCAGATGATGAGGGATGGACCGTTGTAGGACTCTGCTTCCTTAAATGCCTTTAAGCACTGGTTGTAGTTAGCACCCATAGATACCTGTGCTGTGTAAACATAGCCGTAGCTCATAGCCATTGCAGCAAGGTCTTTCTTCTTTGTTGTCTTACCGCCGGCTGCAAACTGTGCAATAGCACCGATTGGAGAAGCCTTGGAAGCCTGTCCGCCTGTGTTGGAGTAAACCTCTGTATCAAATACAACAATGTTTACATTCTTGCCTGATGCGATAACATGGTCAAGTCCACCGTAACCGATGTCGTAAGCCCAGCCGTCACCACCGAATATCCACATTGACTTCTTAGCAAGTGAATCCTTTTCAGCAAGTGTCTTGTCGATTGCTTCCTTAAGCTCGCCCTCGGCTGATGTAGCCTCAAGTGCTGAAATAAGGGCGTCAGTTGCAACTCTTGACTTGCCTGAATCGGTAAGTGTTGCCTTGTAGTCGGCAATAGCTGTCTTTAGAGCCTCGTCAACAGTCATTTCGCTAATCTGATCAACATAGCCAACAAGTCTGTCCTGAATTGCCTGCTGACCAAGTGTCATACCAAGACCGAACTCTGCGTTATCTTCAAAGAGGGAGTTGTGCCATGCAGGACCAAAGCCCTTCTTGTTTACTGTGTAAGGTGTTGCAGGAGCAGAACCACCCCAGATTGATGAACAGCCTGTTGCATTTGCAATGAACATTCTGTCACCGTAGAGCTGTGTTACAAGCTTTGCATACGGTGTTTCACCACAGCCTGCACAAGCGCCTGAGAATTCAAGGAGAGGCTGTTTGAACTGTGCACTCTTAACAGTTGCGTCTGTTGCAATTTCAGGCTTGTCGGAGGTAGTGATAGCGTAGTCAAATACCTCCTGCATTGGTCTTTGAGAGTCGATTGGCTTCATAACAAGTGCCTGATTTTCAGGCTTCTTGTTGCCAAGACAGGACTTAACGCAAGCGCCACAGCCTGTACAGTCAAGTGTAGAGATAGCCATAACAAACTTCATACCGTTTGCAGGACGCATATCTGCTGACTTTGTATTTGCAGGAGCCTTAGCAAGCTCTTCCTCTGTCATAGCGATTGGACGGATTACAGCGTGAGGACAAACCATTGAACAGATGTTACACTGTACACAGGCTGTTGGATTCCATTCAGGAACATCAACTGCAATTCCTCTCTTTTCGTAAGCTGCGGAGCCCTGTGGAGCTTCACCGTCAACATAATCCATAAATGCAGATACAGGAAGGCTGTTGCCCTTGTAAGCATTAACAGGGTTAAGGATTGTGTTAACATAGTCAACAACTTCTTTTCTGCCCTCTGTAACAACTTTTTCAACTGTGTCGTCAACAGCATTTGCCCAGTCGGCAGGAACATCAACCTTAACAAAGCTTTCCATACCCATATCAATAGCCTTGTGGTTCATATCAACGATAGCCTGACCCTTTTTGCTGTATGACTTTGTAGCGGCGTCCTTAAGGTACTGCTTTGCGTCCTCAGCAGGGATAATGTCGGCAATCTTGAAGAATGCAGACTGAAGAATTGTGTTAATTCTTGTTCCAAGTCCGATTTCCTTACCAAGCTTGATACCGTCAATTGTGTAGAAGTTGATTTTCTTGTCTGCAATCATCTTCTTCATCTTAGCAGGAAGTCTTTCTGAAAGCTCCTCGCCCTCCCAAGGACAGTTGAGCAGGAATGAACCGCCTTCCTTAAGGTCCTCAACAATCTCATACTTATCAACATAAGATGGGTTGTGACAGGCTACGAAGTCAGCCTTTGAAATATAGTATGTAGACTTAATGGGCTGGTCACCGAAACGAAGGTGAGAAACTGTAAGTCCACCTGATTTTTTGGAGTCGTATGCAAAGTAGCCCTGTGCATACATATCTGTGTGGTCGCCGATAATCTTGATGGAGTTCTTGTTAGCACCAACAGTACCGTCAGCACCAAGACCCCAGAACTTACAAGAGGTTGTACCCTTTGGTGTTGTGTCAGGATTTTCAACGATTGGAAGTGAGAGATTTGTAACATCGTCAACAATGCCGATTGTAAATCTTCTCTTTGGTGTTGATGACTGAGCGTTTCTGTAAACAGCAATGATGTCGCCCGGTGTTGTGTCCTTAGAACCAAGTCCGTAACGGCCTGTGAATACAGATACATTAGCAAACTCGGATGCGTTGATTGCTGCAAGAACATCAAGGTAAAGCGGTTCGCCGATTGAGCCGGGTTCCTTTGTTCTGTCAAGAACAGAAAGAGTCTTAACAGTCTTTGGAAGCTCGGAAAGGAGATAGTCGGCAACAAATGGTCTGTAAAGGTGAACCTTCAAAAGACCAACCTTTTCTCCTGCTGCGTTAAGGTAATCTACAACTTCCTCTGCACAGTCACAAACAGAACCCATAGCAACGATAACGTGCTCTGCGTCCTCTGCACCGTAGTAGTTGAATGGCTTGTAGTTAGTGCCAAGCTTTGCGTTTACCTTGTTCATATATTCAACAACTACTTCAGGAATAGCGTCGTAATACTTGTTACAAGCCTCTCTTGCCTGGAAGAAGATGTCGTCGTTCTGTGCTGTACCACGAATGTGTGGATGCTCAGGGTTCAGGGAGCGCTTTCTGTATGCCTCAACAGCATCCCAGTCAAGCATATCGCCCAAATCCTCGTAATCCCAGTATTCAATCTTCTGAACTTCGTGGGATGTACGGAAACCGTCAAAGAAATGTAGGAAAGGAACAGAGCCCTTGATTGTTGCAAGGTGAGCAACTGCAGCCAAGTCCATAACCTCCTGTGGGTTGTTGGAGCAAAGCATTGCGTAACCTGTCTGACGGCAGGCATAAATATCAGAGTGGTCACCGAAGATAGAAAGTGCGTGGCTTGTAAGAGCACGAGCTGATACGTGAATAACAGACGGCAAAAGCTCACCTGCCATTTTATACATATTAGGAATCATAAGCAGCAGACCCTGTGATGCTGTGTATGTAGTTGTAAGAGCACCTGCTGTCAGAGAACCGTGAACTGCACCGGCGGCGCCGCCCTCACTCTGCATCTCTGTAACCTGAACTTCTCTTCCAAAGAGGTTCTTTCTGCCGGCTGTTGCGTACTTGTCTGTTTCGTCAGCCATAACAGAGGATGGTGTAATAGGATAGATAGCAGCTACATCAGTAAAAGCATAGGACACATGAGCCGCAGCGCTGTTACCATCCATTGTTTTCATTTTTCTTGCCATTGGATTTTTCCTCCTTAAATATATGTGCGCTCCCACAGCGTTGCTGTGAGAATAGCAATAATGCACAAAATCAGTTTATTCAAAGATACCTAATGTATCATTTTCATACTATCACCTTTTTCCGAAAAAGTAAAGCAAAAAACTCAAATAATTTGACAAATATTCGTTTTTTATGTACACTCAATGTATTAGAACATAAATTAGTTCAATATATGTTAAATACAGGAAAATATCATATTAAATTATATTATTAAATTGAAAGGATTGAGTTATAAATGCCTGACGATGCAGGTGGCTCTAAAAAATCATTTTTTGACAAATTATTCGGAGGCAAAAGCAAAGCCGAGGAAGAACACAAAACAGAGGAAGAAATCCTAAGCCTTGTAGACGAGGGCAGAGAAAAGGGTTACTTCAAGGACGAAACAAAAAGCTTTATTGAAAATATATTTGACTTTGACGACACAACGGTGTCGGAAATAATGACTCACCGAACAGAAATGACAGCGGTTGAGGACAACGAACCTCTTGAAAAGGTTGTGTCAGTTGCAATAGAAAGCGGACATTCAAGAATACCTGTTTTTCATCAGGATATAGACAACATTGTGGGTATTCTGTATGTTAAGGATTTGCTGAAATTTGTGTGTTCAAGCGTCCCCGAGGACTTTAAAATTACCGACATCACAAGGGATGTTCCATTCGTTCCCCGCAGTAAAAATTTGAGTCAGCTTTTTGCCGAAATGACAAAGAAAAAAATTCAGCTTGCCATTGTGGTTGACGAATACGGCGGTACAGAGGGTATTATCACCCTTGAAGACCTTATTGAGGACATTATGGGCAACATACAGGACGAGTACGACAACGAGGACGAGGAAATAAAGCAGCTTTCCGACAACAAGTTTACCGTTGACGGAGCAATGCTACTGGATGATGTGAGTCAGCTTATTGACTACCGTTTTCCCGAAACAGACTGCGACACCATTGCAGGCTTTATACTTGAAAAAACAGGCGAAGTGCCCACAGAAGGTCAGCACCCTGTTGTATATGAGGACAACCTAAAGCTCACTGTACTAAAGGTTGAGGACAGGAGAATCGCTCAAATTATGATTGAAAAATTATGATTAAAAAGGATAATAGGGGGAAATACGGATGGGAATTAAGACGGAAAACAGGATAAAAACAAAGAGAAACGGAGAAATTGAATTTTGGCGTGCAGTTTTCTGTATGATTGTATTCATTTATCATATCAGCCTTGATTTCGATTCTTCCACCACCATATTTAAAATGGGTCAAATCGGTGTGGAATTTTTCTTTCTTATTTCAGGACTTTTTATGGCAAGGTCTATTGATATGAAAAGGGATACCGAAAGCAAGGAGCCTTTGGGTATTGAAAGTTTAAAATTTGTTATAAAAAAGTATGTAGCATTCTTCCCATATCATTTGTTTGTCTTTGTTGCGGGTTTTATCTTCTATATTCAAAGATTTGATTTACACTTTTTAGATTTTTGCGAAAAGGTGCTGTTTGTTATTCCCCAATTTTTCCTTGTGCATCTCAGCGGAATGATTTCGGAATCCAAGGTGGTCAGCGTTGAATGGTATCTTTCCGGTATGCTGATTGCAATGCTGATTATGTATCCGTTAATCAGGAAATTCTATGATATGTATGTTCATATTATTGCCCCTTTGTCCGGTCTTGCAATTATGGGAATGTCATATGTTAAGAGAGGAACTATCTTGGGGGCTTATCAATGGGACGGCATTACCACATGGGGAGTTTTCAGGGCAATTTTCCTTATGAATCTCGGCTGTATTGCATATGAAATTTCAAAATATATCACAGCAAAAAAACTTACCTCCTTTTCTAAAATAACACTTTCCCTGTTGTGTCTTTTTGGATATATGGCAACAGTATTTTTTGTAAATTTTCAGCTTAACGAAAAGGTCAGATATTCTCTTGTTTTATTTCTTATGTTTTCTGTTGCCGTTTCTTTTTCCGGTATTAATTTTTACGGAAAGATTTTCGACAACGGATTTTGTAGGTATATAGGTAAACTGACCTTGCCTATGTATCTCAACACCAATATTATTCGATATATACTTGTACATACAGGCTTGACAGAGCTTAGGTATCGTTATTTTCTTATTGTTGCAATCGCTTTAAATTTTGCCTTGTCGGCAGTTCTTATGTTTGTGGTTGAAAAGATTATCAGAAACAAAAATTTACGCAAAAATAAACACACAGGAAAATACAGCAGTGTATGATGAATATTCGTAAAATTAAAAAGGGCGAATTTGACAAGGTTTTTGCCATATTAAAAGAGAGTTTTCCACAGGATGAATACAGAACATATGACGGTCAAAAATCCCTGCTAAACAACCCGTTTTACACCATATATGTTTTGCCCGATTTAGACGAAAAGGACATAACGGCGTTTATTGCAGTATGGCAGTTTGAAAGCTTTGCATATGTTGAACATTTTGCAGTCAGCTCCCAACACCGCAACAAAAACCTTGGCTCAAAAATTCTAAATAAGGTTGCAAAAATGCTTTCCTGTCCCCTTTGCCTTGAGGTGGAATTACCCGAAACAGACACGGCAAAAAGGCGAATTGAATTTTACAAAAGGAACGGATTTTTCTATAACGACTACAAATATTTTCAGCCGCCCTTTCACAAGGACAACAACCCAATCCCATTGGCAATAATGACCTACAAGGAAAGTATCGGCAGAGATGAGTTTGAAAAAATTAAGGCTGTGCTTTACAGGGAAGTTTATGGACAGGCTGTTAAAAAAGCATTGAAATAAAGAAAAGTTGGAAAGGTTGAGAAGAATTTGGATGAAAATATGGAAAAAGTATTTGTAGATAATGATTCACAAGAGAATTTATTGTTACCTTTATCCCCTGATGAAATTGACAAATTGTATGAGGAAACATTCGGAACAAATGAAACCTAAAAACCTAACAAAAATAGCAGTGGGCAGTCCTTTGGACTGCCCATTACTTATGCGCTTTATTATCTCTTTTTAATCTTTTTTAAACCTGCAAATTTCTTGTTTTCCGCAATTTCCAAAATGTCACGGTCAAAGAGGTAAAGGTTTGCAATTCTTAAAATTACACCGGTACACAGGCAGAACAGCATAATTATAAAGGATATTCCTGTTGGCAACAGACTTGCTGTTACAGGAATAGGCTGACCGCCGGAAGCAATGCTGTTTTCGTTTTGCTGAACCTGTTCTATGTAAAGGGTGTAATTTTTGATTATACTTGTCAGCACAGTGACAAGGGATACAACAAATGCACAGCTTGAACCAAGCTCAAGAGCCATATGGTTAAAGGCGCTTGTAACCTTTAAGTCCTGAGTATCGGCAATTTTCGCTTTCTTTTTTCCGTACTTATTAATTGCATAAACAAAGTAGAAAGGCACTAATAAAGATAACAGAACATCTGTCACATATTCAGGCTTTTCCTCTGCAAGGATTTTAATCTTCTTAATAATACCTGCAAACCAAACAAGGAAGTATGCAAAGGAGAACAGCACTGACAAAACTATTCTTACAGCAACAGGAGTTTCTCTCTTTACATATTTTTCCGCAGACTCCTTTTCCTCTGTTTCAAAAAAGTCTGTTTCCTCATCTTCCTCCTCCACTCTGTCAGGGTTTGCGTCAGGGTGGGTTTTGTACTTAAAGAGGATTGTTTTGCTCAAGTACTTTCTGTACAGGAATGCACATCCAATGAGCATAATAATGCCCAAAATACTTGCAAGTGTACCAACCAAATAGCCTGACGGCAGGTAGGACATCTCTATGGTATGCTTACCCTTTGTTATATCAAAGGCAAGTAAAGCACCGCCAACCTTTTTGGTATCTACCTTCTCTCCGTCAACCTTAACAGTCCAGCCGTCCTCATATACAACTGAGGTGTAGAAAAGTCCGTCACGGTTACAGTCAATTTGACCGTTAATTTGAGTGTCGGTAACCTTTGTTGCCTTTAAGGTGTTTTCTGCAAGACGGTTGTAACCGGCTTTGAACACATCATCATTAAGCTTTGCAACATAGGTGATAAAGTTTGCGGTTGAGCCTGTTGGCAGATTTTCAAGGGATACAGAAAGCTGTTGACCCTTTTCAAAGTTACCTGCATTCAAAATGTATGGTCTGCCAATATCGGAGTCACTCTTAACAGAAACTCCGTCCTTCTTGATGTTTACAGCCTTTGTTTCAAGGGCAGTTCCGTAGTACAAACAGTAAACATAGTAGTTACCGCTTTCCTCAATATTGTACATAAAGTCTATATTTGTTGGCTGTGATGTACCGCTTAGGTTTATGCTGTAATCATAACCCTTGTTGCTGTCTGCAAATGTTCTGTTTTGTGAAATTGGGTTAACTGTACTGTTAAAGTCCACAGTTGAAGGCTCAACTATTGTAAATACATCTTCACTTAATCCTGTTACCTTTGAGAAGAATTCATTTTGCTTTTTAAAGGTGTTCAGGTTGCTGAAGTCGTCAGGGTCCCTTTCCTCAAGGGTATATTCTGTGGCTGTCTTTTCTGTCACAAATCCCATTGGCAGGTAATAGTTGTTTTTCAGCAATACCTCATTTCCGTTTGTGTAAACAGGTGAAACATAATCTGTTGCAGAATAAACGCCGTCACGGGAGATAAGGTACTTAACATTCAGGAACAGGTTTGTAACAGGTGTGCTTTCTCTGTATGTGTATCTGTTACCGCTTTGCCAGCCCTGACATCCAAATTCTTCAAGGAACTTTGTAACGGAAACATTGCTCATTGAGGAGAACTGTGAAATACCGTTGTAGTCGTTAAGACTTGCGTCGTTGAGAGTTTGAGTTTTGGTCATCTCTGCACGCCACATATCGGTGGTGTTTGTTTCAAGATTGTTCATTGCGTTGATTACATCAGCAGTTACAGCCTCACCTTCGGGGTAATTCGCTGTGCCTGTAGAACCAACAGCCTTAATACCGCTGTAACCGGCAATGAAAATTTCCACCATAACAAGTGAGAACACAATAATGTCAAGAACAACCTTTGGGTAAATCTTGAAAACATAAAGTCCTGTTGCCACAGCCAAGATGCAGATAAGTAGGAATGAACCCCAAAGTGGCGCTCCTGCCTGTACAAGCCAAGAGATGAGGACAATCATTGTTGCACCGAAGAAGGCTATGAGAACATTCCATATTTTAGCCTTGTCAATAAGGGTGTATGCCCTGTATGCTATTACAAGGAGAACAAAGCTAAAGAGGTATGCAAATCTGTGAGGAATCATATTAGTTGCGTGCATACCGTGCCAAATGTAGTCAAGAACATTTACATTAAAGCTGGCAACAAGGAACACAAGGAGAGAAACAGAAACTGCCTTTGCCCTCCAGTTTATCTTTCTTGTTGTCAGGAACATTATGCCAAAGAACACAGCCGCCATACCGCAAGCTATGTTAGGCAGATTTTCCGTTGTTGACGGTGGAATAAAGTCCAGAGTCTGGGACATAATCTCCGACCAAGCATAATATGTTCTCCAAACATCAGGCATACTGTTGTTGGCACTGTATGTAAGGCTAAGACCGTTATAGGCAGGAAGCGTCAAGAAGGCTGTTATCATTATGCCTATTCCCGAGAACAAAGCTGTCCTTAGAAGTCTGCCGAAACATTCCTTGATTCCGTTCCAATATATAATACTGTAACCGATAAAGGAAAGGAAAACGAAAATACAGGCGAAAAGTCCAACATAATAGTTTGCAATTACAGACAGTGCAAGGGATATTGTGTAAAGGCAAAACTTGTTTTCCCTCCACATCAGTATCATACCAAGTGCAACAAGTGGGAGCATTGCAACTGTGTTGAGCCAAATTACATTCCAGTAATATCCCATAAAGAAGGCACAGAATCCGTAGCCTGCGGAGAAGAACACCAAGGGCAGTCCGTTGCGGTGGAAGGTCTTTTTAAGGAATATAGCCATAAAGCCTGATGCACAGCCTACCTCAACGCAGACAGAGAGCATAAGGAACTCCCTTAAAAAGTCGGCAGGTACAAATGCTGTCAGGAAGTTTATGGGACTTGCTACATAGTAGGACATAAGGGAAAGGTAGTTTCCGCCCATTCCGTTTGTCCAGGAATGAAGCATACTCTGACCTGAAATCAGCTTGTCCTGAAAATCCACAAGGAAAGGATAATACTGATGCCAAAGGTCAACAACAAGTATCTGCTGGTCACCAAATGGTGCAAATTTTTTGATTGCAAAATTAATGAGCATTACAAGGAAAGGAATACAAAAGGCAAGTATTACAAAAGCGTTGTTTGAGAAAAACCTGCCAAGTCCTTTCTTTGCCTGACTGTACATTCGTGATGTATCAATCAGCTGTTTTGTTTTTTTAGACATAATGCGTCCTCCGTTAAATTAAGGAAACACCAATTAATTTATTCGTATTTCCTAAAGTACTATTTCCTATTTTAACATTTTATTGCTGTATCGTAAACCCAATTTTATAAATTTTTTGTAAACAGATAATTTTTTAGGGAAATACTGACGAAATTATAAATTTTTTTGTGATTTGATTATTTTATAGACATTTTATTTTCCATTTGTTATAATAAAAGTGTTAGGATTTTATAAAAACAGGAGATTTGTTATGAGTACAATAGACATTGTGGTACCCTGTTATAACGAAGAAGAGGGACTTGCCCACTTTGTGGAGGTTACCAATTCTGTTATAGACACTATTCCACAGCACAAATTCAGATACATTCTTGTCAATGACGGAAGTCGTGACAAAACATATCTTGTTATGAAACAGCTTGCCGAAAAGTACAGCAACATCAAGTACATCTCTTTTTCAAGGAACTTTGGCAAAGAGGCGGCTATGTATGCAGGCTTTCAGCACACCACAGGCGACTATGTAATTGTTATGGACGCCGATTTACAGCATCCCCCACATATGTTCCCACAGATGATTAAAGAGGTTACGGAAAACGGCTACGACTGCTGTGCCTTACAGCGAACAGCAAGAGAGGGTGAAAGTAAATTCCGAGAAACCTTCTCAAAGCTATTCTTCCGTCTGCAAAACGCTATGTCCGAAACAAAAATGCCCTACGGTGCAGTTGACTACCGCATTATGACAAGGCAGATGGTTGACTCAATTTTGGAGCTTTCCGAGGTTCAACGCTTTAGCAAGGGGCTTTTCAGCTGGGTTGGCTTTAACACCAAGTGGCTACCTTTCCAAACAGTAGACAGGGAGCTTGGCACAACCACCTGGAACTTTTGGAAGCTGTTTAAATATGCCCTTGACGGAATAACCAGCTTTTCAGTTGCACCATTAAGGTTCATAAGCTGTATGGGAATTGTAATCTTCATTATTGCACTTATCTACATTCTTATCACCCTTGTACAGACAATCATATTCGGAATTGATGTTCCCGGCTATGCCACAACACTTATGATACTCCTGTTTATGGGCGGTATTATTGAATTTTCCATCGGCATTGTGGGCGAATATTTAGGCAGGGTATTTATGGAAACAAAGGACAGGCCTATCTACATCATTCATCACACCAATTTCACTGAGGACGAGAAAAAGTAATGAAGAATTTTCTTAAACAATTTTTCGATATAAAATTTTGGAAATTTATTTTGGTTGGTATCCTAAACACCATTGTGGGCAACGGACTAATGTTCCTTTTCTACAACTTCACCCCAATAAAAGACCTTGACGGGGTTATTGCAAGCGGAGGATACTGGACTTCATCAGCCCTTGGATACATAATAGGAAGTATTGTAAGCTATATTTTAAACAAGCACTTTACCTTTAAAAATAAGGAAAAGGGCATTAAGCCTATCCTGAAATTTTCCCTGAATATTGCCGTTTGTTACATTCTCGCCTATGGAATTGCAAAGCCTGTTGCACTGTGGATTTTGTCGGGACAAAGCGAAACTGTGCAGACAAACATAGCAATGCTTGTAGGTATGTGCCTGTTTGTAGCATTCAACTACATAGGTCAAAGGTTCTTCGCCTTTAAGGAAAAGGACTGATATTTACAGAATTTAACCCCAAAGCAGAAACGCTTTGGGGTATTTTTATATCATAGCACATCAGTTAAACTGTTGCCTTTTCTTTCTTATTGCCCTTTTTCTTAACCACAATACGCTTGTCAAGCTCTTCCTTGGCTACGGCAAGCATCAGTTTAATTCTGTTTTCCTGATTAACCCTGGGTGCGCCGGGGTCGTAGTCAATGGCTACAATGTTTGCCTTTGGGTTGATTTCCTTAATTCTTCTAATCATACCCTTGCCGTTGATGTGGTTTGGCAGACAGCCAAAGGGCTGTGTGCAGACAATGTTTTCAAAGCCTGTTTCGGCAAGCTCCAGCATTTCGGCGGTGAGTAACCAGCCCTCGCCCATCTTTGAACCAAAGCCTATTACACCGTCAACAAGGCTCTTGGTGTGGGCATACTTTGACGGTGGCTGAAAACCGTGCTTTGTTGTTGCGGCAATCATCATATCCTCTGTCTTTGAAACATAGTCAAGCATAATTTCGCAAACCTTTTTCTTTGCACGACTTCCTCCGTAAAGCTTGATGTCCTCAATACGGTTGTCAATTTTAAAGGCGGCAAAGCCCATAACACCGGGCAAACATACCTCACAGCCCTGGTCGTAAAGGAACTGCTCCAAGTCGTTGTTGCCAAGTCGGGCATATTTTACATAAATTTCCCCCACAACACCAACTCTGACTTTTTTCTCATCTGTTTTTTCAATCTTCTCAAAGTCACCGCAAATGCTGTCAAGGATACTTTCCATCTCCTTAAAGCGATAGCTTTTGCCCTCATTAAAGTCCTTTGAAAGCTTATCCTGCCACTTCTCCACAAGTGCGTCACTTTCGCCCTTGTTCACCTCGTAGGGCTTTGTCTGGTTACGCACTGTCATCAGCACATCACCGTAAACAAGACCTGCAATAACCCTGCGTATTAGGGGTAGGGTTATCTTAAAGCCGGGGTTCTTTTCAAGTCCCGAAAGGTTCAGGGAAATAACAGGAATTTGCTCCAGTCCTGCCTTTTTAAGTCCCTTTCTCAAAAGGTGAATGTAGTTTGAGGCACGGCAACCGCCACCTGTCTGTGTAATCATAAGGGCTGTTTTGTTAAGGTCGTACTTTCCGCTTTCAAGGGCGTTAATAAGCTGACCGATAACAAGCAGTGCCGGATAGCAGGTGTCGTTATGTACATACTTCAGTCCTGTCTGTGCAATTTCCGGGCCGTTTGTGTCAAGGAGTTCAACATTGTAGCCCTCGTGACGGAAGGCATCCATAAGAATACCGAAATGAACAGGCATCATCATAGGCACAAGAATTTTGTATCCCTCGTCATTCATTTCCTTTGTGTACATAAGACGGCCGTCTTTATCATATACAAGCTTTGCCATAAGCAAAACCTCCCAACAATTAATCCTTTATCTAAACAAATAACTTTTATCTTCCAATTGCCGCAAGTAAAGAACGAATACGAATCTTTACCGCACCCAAATTGGTGATTTCATCTATCTTTATCTGTGTATAAATTTTTCCGTTCTTTTCAAGAATATCCCTTACCTCGTCGGTGGTGATTGCGTCAACGCCACAGCCAAAGGAAACAAGCTGAACAAGGTTCATATCTTCCCTTGTGCTGACATACCGAGCGGCGGCATACAGACGGCTGTGGTATGTCCACTGGTTAAGCACACCAACCTTGAACTTTTCTACCTTACTTGACACGCAGTCCTCGGAGATAATCGCAACACCAAAGGAGCCGATCATCTTGCTGATACCGTGGTTAATTTCAGGGTCAATGTGGTATGGACGGCCTGAAAGCACAATGATTTCCTTGCCCTCTTTTTCTGCCTGGGCAATTATTTCGTCACCACGAGCCCTCACCCTTTCAAAGTAACGGTCATATTCCTCATAGGCAAGCTTTGTTGCGTTTTTAACTTCTTTTGCTGTTAAATCAGGGAAATACTGTGACAAAGCCTCATATGCCTTTTTTGCAAAATCCTTTTTGCGGTGAATACCAAAGTAGTCCTTAATGAAGGTGATGCTGTGAACCTCCTTCATATTGTTGTAGATTACCTCGGGATAATAGGCAACAACAGGACAGTTGTAGTGGTTATCCCCCAGATTTTCATCAATATTATATGACAAACAAGGGTAGAAAATAGTATCTACACCCTGGTCAATAAGTGCCTTAACATGGCCGTGCATCAGCTTTGCAGGGAAACAAACCGTATCGCTTGGGATAGTCTGCTGACCCTTTTGATACAGCTTTCTGCTTGAGAATGGACTCCTTACAACCTCAAAGCCAAGCTCTGTGAAGAACCTGTGCCAGAACGGCAAAAGCTCATACATATTAAGTCCCATAGGAATACCGATTTTTCCTCGACTGCCCTCAACAGGCTTGTATTCCTCCAAAAGCTTTAGCTTGTATTCGTATATATTCATACTTTCGTCAGGTACTTTTTTGGTGATTGGTCTTTCGCACCTGTTGCCTGCAATGAACTTCCTGCCGTCGGCAAAGGTGTTTACTGTAAGACGGCAGTTGTTGTTACAAAGTCCGCAGTTTACTACGCTGATTTTGTGTACAAAGTTTTCCAGCTTTTCGCTACCTAAAAGTGTGCTAAGGTCGTTACTATTCTTTGATTTACTTTGTGCATACAAAGCCGCACCGTAAGCACCCATTAGTCCTGAAATTGTTGGGCGTACAACATTTACACCCATTTCCTGCTCAAAGGCTCTTAATACTGCATCATTGAGGAATGTTCCGCCCTGAACAACGATTTTCTTGCCAAGCTCGTCAGGACCTGACGCTCTGATTACCTTGTAAAGTGCATTTTTTACAACAGAAAGTGAAAGTCCGCTGGAAATATCCTCTATTGTAGCACCGTCCTTTTGAGCCTGTTTTACAGAGGAATTCATAAATACCGTACATCTTGAACCAAGGTCAACAGGATGCTTGCCGAATATGCCGAGGGATGCAAAGTCCTGAATTGAGTAACCAAGGGCATTGGCAAAGGTCTGCAAAAATGAACCACAGCCTGATGAACAAGCCTCGTTAAGAAAGATGTTATCAATAGCACCATTGTGCACCTTAAAGCACTTGATGTCCTGACCGCCGATGTCGATAACAAATTCCACATCAGGCATAAAGCTTTTTGCGGCGGTAAAGTGGGCAACGGTTTCAACAATTCCGTAGTCAACGCAGAAGGCATTTTTAATAATGTCCTCGCCGTAGCCTGTTACCGCTGACGCCTTTATTTTTATTTCGGGCTTTATTGTGTAAAGCTCCTGTAAAAATTCTTTTATAATAGGAACAGGATTACCGCTGTTTGAAAGGTATTTTGAGTGGAGTAATTCTCCATTTTCTCCCATAACAACAGCCTTAACTGTGGTACTTCCTGCGTCCATACCGATATAGCAAAGTCCGTCATAGTCCTTTAGGGGAACTTCCTTAACGGTAGCCTTTGCGTGACGGTTTTTAAATTCCTCATACTCCTTTTCATTCTTAAAGAGGGGAGGATTAAAGGCAAAGTTGCCTGTACCTCTGTAATTACTCACCTTGTCAATAACGCTGTCAAAATCAATGGTGCTGTCAGCGCAAAGGGCTGCGCCACAGGCAACATAGTAAAGGGAATTTTTAGGGCAGGTACCCTTTGTGTTAAGCTCCTCGTCAAAAGCCTTCCTCAGTTCCTCCATAAATGTGAGAGGACCGCCAAGGTACACAACATTACCCTCGATTTCTCTGCCCTGTGCAAGTCCTGCAACAGTCTGGTTTACTACTGCCCTGAAAATACTCTGGGCAATATCAGCCTTTCTTGCACCCTGATTAAGGAGTGGCTGAATGTCTGTCTTTGCAAAAACACCGCACCTTGATGCGATTGTATATGTCTTTTCGTATCCCTTTGCAAGGTCGTTCATCTCCTCCAAGGGAACATTAAGGAGAGTAGCCATCTGGTCAATAAAGGCACCTGTACCGCCGGCGCAGGTTCCGTTCATTCTAACCTCCATACCACCGGAGAGGAAAAGAATTTTTGCGTCCTCACCACCCAGCTCAATGACAACATCAGTACCGGGAATAAATGTATTTGTGGCTACACGAGTTGCATACACCTCCTGAACAAAGGAAATACCGCAGTCCTCTGCAACACCCATTCCTGCCGAGCCTGAAAGGGCAACAAGTGCATTTTCCACATTTGGAATTTCTTTTCTTACCTTATTTAGGATTTCTCCGATTTTTGTAGTGATTTGGCTGTAATGTCTTTCGTATGTACTATATAACAGCTTATTATTTTCATCCAAAACAACACATTTTATTGTTGTTGAACCTATATCCAATCCTAATCTCATCTTAAGACTCCTTAATTTTCATACTATCCCATTTTGATATTCTACTTCTCATAACATTGTATGCTATTTTTTTGTATAAATAATTCTTTCAAAGAACAATAACAGATATGTAATTAACATTATACATTCTATCAAGAAGTATGATTTTTATCAATAAACAATTTGTGTAAATTATT
Source organism: Oscillospiraceae bacterium (assembly GCA_029225165.1). Classification (GTDB taxonomy): domain Bacteria; phylum Bacillota; class Clostridia; order Oscillospirales; family Acutalibacteraceae; genus Ruminococcoides. The sequence goes on along the minus strand of JAQXVY010000037.1, from coordinate 11,599 downwards.
TATTCCAAAAGGGATAACAAGAGCAAAAAACCTCCCAAAGCAGGGAGGTTGTTTTAGTTATAAAGTAATAGCAAATAGTGAAAAAGTATCATAACCATATTGTCATTCCGAGGAAACAATGACAGTGTGTTACTCGGAATGACAGGGAAGTTAGTAAAGCGTGTTGCTTTCAGGTTTGTAGTCCTTGTCAAAAAAGTATTTGTCAAGAAGTGCTTTGGCTACATCACAGGAATACTTCTTCAACGCACCGTGTTCAATTACCACAGCAACTGCAACCTCAGGCTTGTCATAAGGGGCATAGCACATAAAAACTGTGTGGTCTGTTCCGCTGTTTTCCGCTGTACCGGTTTTTGCGGCTACTTCTACTCCGTAATCTCCAAAAATACCGTAGGCTGTGCCGTCCTCTTCGTTGCAGACGCTCCACATACCCTCTTGAACTGCCTTAAGATTTTTCTTGTCAACCTTAAGTGTGGACTCCACTTCACTCTCTGTTTTTTCAACAGTTTTTTCTCTGTCATAGGTGGTAATTTTATCCACAAGGTGAGTTTTAAGCCTTGTGCCGTCGTTGGCTATTGTTGCAACATAGGTGGCAAGCTGTGCCGGAGTAAAGGCGTTGTCGCTTTGACCGATTGCCGCCTGAACAGTATTACCCGGCGTCCAATGGGTACTGTCACGACCTGCAAGGATACCTGTGCTTTCGTCAATCTCAACACCAGTGGGAAGTCCCAGACCGAACTTTTCGGCATAGCTGTAAATGGTGTTAATTCCCAGCTTTCTGCCCACCTCGGCAAAGTAATAGTTACAGGAAACTGCAAGTGCTGTGTTAAGATTTATTCCGTTGTGATAACCCATACACCTTACAATATCCGTTGGGTAGTAGTCGTAGTTTTGAGTACACACAATAGTGCTGTTTTCTGTGATTTTGCCCTCCTCAAGACCTGCAAGTGCAACACAGGGCTTGAACACAGAGCCGGGTGCAAAAGCACCGCTGAAAGCCCTTGAATAAAGGGGACTTGTTTCGTCATTTGCAAGCTTTGAGTAATACTTGTAGTTGTTGTACTTTGACAAATCGTAGCTTGGGTAGGTAGCCGCCGCCAGTACGGAAAAGTCCTTTGCATCAAGCATAACAACAGCACCGGCAACGCAGTCCTTTGCCTCCTCGCTGTGACAGGAGTCAACATTGTATTTTAGTGAATCATCGGCAATCTTTTGCAGTTCGCTGTCAATGGTGAGCCAAACGGAATTGCCCGGCTTTGCGTCCTCAGCCTCAACTGTGCGGACAACAGAACCGTTGTTGTTCCTTTCGATATACGCCTTTCCCACTTCACCTCTGAGCTGACTTTCAAAAACTCTCTCAATGCCGAACTTACCGATAAGGTCGTTATAGCCGTAGCCCTTGTCCTTTTTGTCCTCATATTCCTCTGCGTTGATTTGTCCCACTGTTCCCACAATGTGAGGTGCAAGTGTGCCGTTTAGGTACTGCCTTTCAACAGTGGTTGTGATTTCAACTCCGTCTATCTTTTGATTGTTTTCACAGATAATCTGCATCATATCGTTGCTGACATCCTCTGCAAAGGTATAGTCGTTTACAGAGCTGAAATTCTGCATTTCCATATTAAAACGGACAGAGATAACATCCCTTTGCTCATTTTTGTCCTTAATATTTTCACATTCATACCTTTTTACAAGGTCTTTCATATACTGCTGTGGCATAGTATATACACCGGTGTCAAGCATACTTTCACCTTGCAAAAACGCAAGAGAGTCCTGTGTGGTATCGTCATTTGTAAAGGTATATCCTCCGTTACTGTATTTTATGGGAAGCATATCCACCCACTTTTCATTGCGGATTTTCATAATTTTCAGTACCTTTTGTATAGTACCGTTAAGGCTTTCTTCCTTTACATAATTCTTTTTAAAGGTAATGTTGTAAATAGTTTTGTTTGTGGCAAGGGGTTTTCCGTCTGAGGTCAGAATTTCCCCCCTTGTACTGTTGGAGGAAAGCGAAAAGGTTGTGCTGTTTAGTGCAATATCCTTGTACTTGTCACCTTCTACAACCTGCCAAAGGAACAGCCTGACTGCAAAAACTGCAAAAAATACAAGGGCGATTATCAGGACAAGAATTCCCCTGCGTCTATATCTTTCTGTATCCAAATAATCACCTCATTTTTTCGTTTTCTTAAAAAATCTTTAGAACAAATAATCGTTAAAGCCTCTGCTAAGCACTCTGTTTATTCCGTAAAAAACAGGTACTGTAACAAATGTGTATCCCATAGTAGCAAGGGTGTGATGAACAAAGTAGTAACCACCCTTTGGGTATCCTGCAAAAATGTAGTTTATAACAAAGTTTAGACTGATTAATATTGGGATTAGCACAAGAGAAATAATCATAGTAATAACAAGCTTTGTGTTAAAATAGTTTTCGGCAAAGTATCCCACAAAAAAGCAGACTATCGCCAAGGCTATTGTGTAAAAGCCAAAATGTGTGCCAACTCCAAAATCCATCATACCGCCACAGGCAACGCCAAAAGCCATTGCAGGTACTTCATTTTCAAAACAGGCGATAGTTAAGGCAACGGAAATCAGCAACAGCGGTTTACCCCCAAAAACCTCCGGTATAAGGTTGGGCACACCCTGAATTATGTAAAAAATCAGAATTTCCAGGCTGTAAGCCATATATCGGAGAACGGTGTACTTCCTATCCATACTAATCCTCCGTATTCTTTGGTGCAGTGCCTTCCTCAATTACACCCTGTCCGTCAAAAGAGGTAACAACCACAACATCAGAAACATTCTTTATATCCTCATACGGCTCAATCACAGCGTAAAGGGTGGTGTCAAAGTGGTTGTACTTAACCTCTTTCACCTTTCCCACAGAAATATTTTCGGGGTACATTCCCCCAATACCTGTTGTTGAAATTTGGTCGCCTGTTTTTATCTTGTTATTCTCGGCAAGCTTTTTCATTGTGACAAGGTTCTTGTCGCTGTAATCCGCATCTCCTGTAATAACACCTGTGTCCTTTGACTTCACATCCTTTGCCCCTGCGGAAAGGTCGGGCGAAAGTATGGTGATAACCTTGCTGTAATTTGCATTTACTTCACTTATGTAACCCACAAGTCCGTTTTCGGTGACAACAGGGTCGTTAACAGAAATGTCATCTCCTGTTCCTCTGTCTATTGTAAAGGAGTAGAACATCTCCCCGGAGTCACGGCGAATTACAGATGCAGGAACAAAGTCATATCCGCTGTTTTCCTCTTTCAGCTCGTAATACTTCCAAAGTCTTGCGTTTTCTTCCTTAACATCCTCATAGTCTGCAAGACGGGTTCTAAGGGAAGCAACCTCTTTTTTAAGCTGTTGATTTTCTGCCTCAAGCTCTGCATATGACTTTTTGTTTTCTCCGCCGATTACTGTGGCTGAAACCCTTTGCATTCCTGTGGTTATGTAGCCCACCGCAGAGGAAATTATACTTGTGTCAAAAACAGAAGATACGCCTATGCACATTATAATAATGATAAGCGTTGCTATGAGAATTTTAAAATTTTTCGTTTTAAAAATATCTTTCATCATAAACCTCTTTATAAAAGCCTACCTCAGACGAGCAATGTCGTCAGCTTAAGGAAAAATCCACTACACTGTCATTCCGAACACCAACGCTGTCATTCCGAGCGTAGCGAGGAATCTGAAAGGATAGCAGTAGTGTATTAATCGACACTATCAGGTTACAGGAAAGTACGATTTCTCTAACATAGTGTGGTGTGTAAATAATCTTAAGTTGACGACATTGCTCTTCCGATGAAACCTTTGTTTATGTTATATAACCATAACCCCACAACAAAATTGTGGGGTTTTTTATCTCTTTTACCTTTTATCTTCTTCTGTCACGATAGTATTCCTTTGGCATTACTGTTTCAAGCCTTTTACCTGCACCGTCTGCTACGCAGTCAAGAGGTCTGTCTGCAATGTGTACAGGAATACCTGTCTGCTTGCTTACAAGCAAATCAATGCCCTTTAGTAATGCTCCGCCGCCTGTGAGCGTAATTCCTCTGTCTATTATGTCGGCGGCAAGCTCCGGCGGAGTTTTTTCAAGGGTGTCAAGCACGCCGTCGATAATCGCAGCAAGGGGAGATGCAAGTGCATTCCTCACCTCTTCTGCTGTAATGGTAACATCCTTTGGAAGTCCGTCAATGGTATTTCTGCCCTTGATTGTCATACTGCCCTCGTTTTCGTGAGGAAAGGCAGAGCCGATTTCCATTTTAATCTCCTCAGCTGTCCTTTCACCTATGGTAAGACCGTACTTCTTCTTGATGTATGTCATAATTGCCTCGTCAAATTTGTCACCGGCAACTCTTACGGAATTGTGGGCAACAATGTCACCAAGGGAAATTACTGCAACCTCGGATGTACCTCCGCCAATGTCAACAACCATACTGCCTGTTGGCTCTGCAACAGGGAGTCCTGCACCGATAGCGGCAGCCATAGGCTCCTCAATAAGCTCTACATTCTTACCTCCTGCCTGTAAGGCGGCGTCCTCAACTGCTCGTCTTTCAACCTGTGTTACCCCGCTTGGAATACAGATAACTATCCTCGGACGGGAGAAAAAGTTGCTGTGAACAACCTTGCGGATAAAGTGCTTCAGCATAATTGCCGTAATCTCAAAGTCGGCAATAACTCCGTCCTTAAGAGGTCTTATGGCGGCAATAGAGCCGGGAGTTCTGCCTATCATCTCCTTAGCCTGAGCGCCAACTGCAAGTACGGTGTCCTGACGAATATCAACAGCTACAACAGAGGGTTCACGAAGGACAATTCCCTTTCCCTTCATATAAACAAGGGTGTTGGCTGTTCCCAAATCTATACCAATGTCTTTAGTAAACATATTATCAATCTACCTTTCACAATCTTTCAATGTGATTTTTCCAAAATATTATACCCTAAAAATTTGTAATTTTCAACTGCAATAAGGGGTATTAAGCAGGCGCAGAAAATTATTTTTTTCCTGTTGAGCCAAAGCCACCTTCCCCTCGGGAAGTGTCGTCCAATTCATCCACCTCTTCAGTTTCCATAACAGAAACAGGTTGAGTCACAAGCTGGGCAACTCTTTCTCCCGGTGTTATGGTGTATGGTTTTTTTGAAACATTACAAAGACCAACGCAAACCTCACCTCGGTAGTCGCTGTCAACAACACCCACACCGTTAGAAAGGCAAATTCCGTGTTTCACTCCCAATCCGCTACGGGCATAGATGTTTGCCATATATTTATTTGAGGGCAGAGCAATGGCTATTCCTGTTGGAATAATCACCAAATCGCCGGGGTTTATTGTGACCTCCTGTTCAATACAGGCGCACAAGTCCATACCTGCCGAGCCGGGAGTTGCCCTTTTTGGGATTTTGGCATCCTTTCGTAGCCTTTTTATCTTTAATGTTTCCATTTACTTCACCTTCCTGCAAAAATCTATATTATCTTGCATTTTTACGCTCTTAATTCTCTATATAAATTCTTTAAAATAATATAATTATAAACTGTTAATAAACACTTCACAAATTAATTCTGTAACAGAAAATAAAAGTTTTCCACATAAATATTCTTTTAACAAAATATAAAGTTTTTCACATTATTTAACCCCACGATAATACAATCCACGGGTAAAATTAACTTTTTCCAGAGTTTTACTATGGTTTCCCTTGTAGTTTTCCACTTTTTCCACATAGTTTTCCACATAGAACCTGTCCGTTGTGAAAAATGTGAAAAACTCTTTTTTATTCCTTTCAGGAATTAAAAGCGGTACCGAATTTAGCACCTCAGTGCAATTTCCGTCGCAAAATAGGGAAAATTGGTAATTCTTACGGTCTTGCATTTTTCCTCTTTTTTTGCAAGTTGTACAATTCTCATTTCCGCTTTTAACAGGGCAGTTTCTGGTGAGCATAAGGGGAATATATCCGTATGTGACAACACCTCTCCTTATATTTCCCCCCAGTGCGTTAATCTGCTCCACAGTAAGCTCAATGGATAGGGTTACATCCTCAAGTCCGTAAGCCTCTGCCCAAATTAAGGAAAATGTGTTGGTAAGGTTGAGAAATTCTCCGCCGTGTACCTTAAATCCAAGCTCTTTGCCAAAATACACAGCCCCAAGGTTGTTGCACAGCAGATGATTTATTCCCTTTTCCTTAAGCTCCTTTAATCTGCCGATGACTTTTTCTTCTCTGCCAAAAAGTCCTCGTGGCACAGACACGCCAACCTCAATACCTTTTGACTTCAGGTAAGAAATATCCTCATCCTTTGAGTCAATGGGAACATACACAAGGTCATATTCTGTACTTATATTGCTGTCAATTTTCTTAACCTCTGCCCTTTTTTCCGTAATTCTTTGGTTTGCAGGTGTTATGTCAAGGCTTGGCATTGTAAAGGTGTAGTTGTGGGAAAAATCCCTCTTGTCTGCAATTTCATCCAAGGCATTTCGCCTTAGCTTGTTAAGGGATGAAAGGGGGATACTTATATTATCCTCAATTTCTGTGGAAATATTGTCAAAATAAAAGGGCGTTCCTCCTGTTTTTGAAAGTTGTTTTTCAGCCTTTTCTCTGTCAAGTGGGAGTTTTATGGCTATTTCTGCCTTTTCTTCTCCCCTTACAACAACTGTGTTTTCACCGTCTGTGATTTCAAAAGTTGGATTTTCTCCAAGCCTTGCAGTAAATTTTCCCTTAAGGGCAACCCTTGGCATTTCGTCCTTATAGGAATTGCGAATTTCTTTAAAAAGGCTTTCTGTTGCGGATACTACATCCTCTCTTTTGCGAAAACCAAACATTTCCCTGCCCAGTTTACCTGTGTAATAGCCCTGTGTAAAGCCTGTTCGGGAAAAAACATTTCGTAAATTTTCCAATGTTTTTTGGGAAATAAAACCCTTTTCCCTCTTTTCGTAACAGGCACGAACAGCCGATGACACATATTCGGGGCGTTTCATTCTGCCCTCAATTTTTGCCGAGGTTATGCCGATTTCAGCCATATCGTCAATGTAATCAATGATAGAATTATCCTTTAGGCTAAGTGCGTGGTCGTTGCCCTTAACCTTAAAGGGAAGTCGACAGGTCTGGGCGCAACGGCCTCTGTTACCGCTTCGACCGCCAAGCATTGCGGAAAAGTAACACTGACCGCTGACACTCATACAAAGGGCTCCGTGTACAAAAACCTCTAACTCAATATCACAGTTATCTGCAATGTACTTTATCTCATCTCTTGACATTTCACGGCTTAAAACAACCCTTTTAAAGCCCATTTTCTTCAGCATTTTTGCCCCGCTGAGGGTGTGAATACTCATCTGTGTTGAACCGTGCAAGGGTAGCTTTGGACAGGCTTTCCTCACAAGACCGGCAAAGCCTATATCCTGTACAATTAATGCGTCAATGTTGCATTCTACTGCCTTTTTTACAGTTTCAAGCGCTGACTTCATTTCGCTGTCAAAAATCAGGGTGTTCATTGTTACATACACCTTTACCCCTCTGATGTGGCAGTAGGAAACAGTCTGTTTAAGCTCGTCAATTGTAAAATTTTTTGCATCCTTCCTTGCGGAAAAGTCCTTAAGTCCAAGGTATATTGCGTCTGCACCGCTGTTTACACTGCTGATTACAGAGTCAATACCTCCGCAGGGAGCTAAAATCTCAATTTTTTTCATTGTTAAAAAGGCTTTGCTGAACAGCGCCGTCTAAAATTTTCGGAACAGAATTTTCTATTTTGCCTGTTGCTATAATTTTCTTTTCCTTTGGCTGTGCCTTGTTGTCCTCTGTTGGAGTGATGTTGAGTATTTTGTTAATCTTGTCCTGCAAAATTATGTTTTCTGCCTTTAATCGGGAAATTTCTTTGTGAAGTCTTGCAGTATCCTCAATGTAATCCTTAATCTGCTCCTTGACATCATCAAGATTTTTGCGTAGCTTGTACTCCTCGTCACAGTAGTCCAAAGAGGCAAGTATGGCGGCTGAATCCTTATCTAACTTTGGGTTTGAGGAAATAATTGACTTTAGCCTTGTGTCAACTCTTTCAACCAGCTTTTTCATATAGGCTTCGCTTTCGTCAGTAACGATAGTAAACCTCTTTCCTCCCACAAAAATAATCTGTCTGTCCATATCGACACAACCTTTCGCAAACCGTATTTTCTAAACTAAACGATATTTTCTATACTCTCATTATAGTGTTAATATGTCAAAAGAAAAAGTAAAGTATTAATATTGTAATCATTCTTTCTAATTTGTTACTTAAAATCGAACTTTTCTAACATATATTTTATTGAAAAAAAGACATTATTATAGTATAATTGCTTACAGTATTATCAAAACAGGGTGATAGAAATGGTAATTCCATACGACTCCAGAAACAAACATTACCGTACTCCTTTTGGTGCGGTAGAACAGGGCACTACAATCCACCTTACTATTCGTGTTCCAAGGGATTTGCACTGCTCCTATGCCGAGCTGTGCATAAAGTTTGACGAGGACTACGACTGGGAATTTCACAAGATGTACTGGTTTGGAATTCACGACAACGACTACGACAAGTGGGAATGTGACTTTGTTGCCGACAGAGTTGGACTTTATTGGCACGGATTCAGACTTCGCACACAATACGGTGACAGGTATATTGTTCCCACAGATGTAGATACAAAATCCTGCATTTCAGAGGCTCCGGGCAGAGCTTGGCAGATAACCTGCTACAAAAAGGGCTTTGAAACACCAAAGTGGCCTGTGGGCGGTGTAATGTACCAGATTTTCCCCGACAGATTTTGCTTTAGCGGTGAAAAGAAAGAGATTAACAGAACAGACCTTACTATTATGGAGGACTGGGAGAGCCTTCCACAGTGGTGGCCTAACGAGCAGGGTGAAATCACCAACACAGACTTTTTCCAGGGCGACCTAAAGGGTATTACAGAAAAACTGCCTTATCTTAAAAAGTTAGGTGTTACCTGCATTTACCTCAATCCTATTTCAAAAGCGTACAGTAACCACCGCTATGATACAGGTGACTACTCACAGGTTGACCCTATGCTGGGTACTGAGGAGGACTTTGTAGCTCTTTGCAAAGAGGCGTCAAACATAGGAATTCACGTTATTAACGACGGTGTTTATTCCCACACAGGAAGCGACTCAAAGTACTTTAACCGTAGCGGAAACTACGGTGACGGCGGTGCTTACAGGGACAAAAATTCTCCCTATTACAGCTGGTACAAATTTAATAATTGGCCTGATAACTACAACAGTTGGTGGGGATTTTACACTCTTCCCGAGGTAAACGAGGAGGACCCTGCATTTAACGAATATATAAACGGTGAAAACGGTATTGTTAGAAAGTGGATGCGCTGTGGTAACTCCGGCTGGCGACTTGATGTTGCAGACGAGCTGCCCGACCCCTTTATTGAAAATCTCAGAAGAGCTGTAAAGGAAGAAAATCCCGAGGGCTTTGTTATAGGTGAGGTTTGGGAGGACGCATCTAACAAGGAAAGCTACGGTGCAAGGAGAAAATTCCTCCTTGGCAATCAGCTTGATTCCGTTATGAACTATGTGTTTAGAAACGCTATCCTTGACTACTGCAAGGGTACCGATTCAAAATATACAATGGATACCATTTTAAGCGTTCTTGAAAACTATCCAAAGCCTGTTATCAGGGTTCTTATGAATCTACTTTCCACCCACGACACCGAGAGAATTTTAACAATGCTTGCAGGTGAACCCCTTAACGGCAGAGACAGAAAGTGGCAGTCAGAAACTCGTATGACTCCGGAACAGCGTAAAAGAGGCTTGGAGCTTATGCGAATTGCAACAGGAATACAGTATACACTTCCCGGATTCCCCTGCGTTTACTACGGTGACGAGGCAGGAATGGAGGGCTACCGTGACCCATTCAACAGATGTTGCTATCCTTGGGGCAACGAGGACAAGGAGCTTGTTAAGTGGCACAGCGATTTAGGTGCAATGAGGCAGACAATATCCGCACTTTGGGACGGAGATTTTCAGCCTGTTTACGCAAAGGGCAATGTACTTTCATACCTGAGATATGACAAAGAAAGCGGAATTTACTGTGCCTTTAACACAGGAGATGTGGATGTTATTATGGACATTCCCGCCGCCATCTATGACGGAAAGCCAATGATGGGTACAGAAATTGTAAAGGGCAGGGTAATTGTTCCCGCAAGGGGCACAGCCTTTATTGCAATGTAATATTGATGAAAATAAATAATTCCCCGAAAGCAGATTTTTTATCACTCTGCTTTCGGGGTTTATTTTTTTATGAGGTAAAAGTGAATGTTGATGAAGTAGGTACTTATGGGAATGCAAAATGCAGAATGCAAAATGCAGAATTAAATGATGTTAGGTCAGCACATATGACATACAACCTGTCATTCCGAGCTTGTCGAGGAATCCCTTTTCTCTATCACCTACTGTGTTAGGGTGGTCATACTTTCATCTAACCTGATAGTATCGGTTAATGCACTACTGCTATCCTTTCAGATTCTTCAGTCGCTTTGCTCCCTCAGAATGACAAGAGTAGGTTTATAGTTTCTATCTAAATATTTTCTTAACCACTACTGCCTACGGACAAACCCTCCACCGCAAGCGGTCATCTCCCTTTACATAATGGAGGCTAAAAAAAGACTCGGTTTCCCAAGTCTTTCTTTAATTATTTTTTATGATGCTTTTATCCTTCCATAAACCGGCACATAGTCATACCATTCCACCCAAGATTTTCCTGTTTCATAATAGATATAGCCATCTTCATATTCCATTTTCATTATTACATAATCATCTTCATCATCAATAAAATATTTCACAGCATCCCCGATTTCGCCGGTGTTTAAGTTTACGGGAAGTATTATTGAGCCAAAGTCTTCTTTTTCGTAGCAACTGAAGTCAACAGAAAAATAAGCATTCTTTCTGCCAATAACAACATCATATATTTTAAATTTTGTTATACCTCTAATATCATACTTTTTGATGTTTGATAAGATAGATTCGGCTTTTTTTCTAATATCCTTTGCTCTGCAAAGCTTAACATTTTTTAAACCCTCTGTCTTTCTGTAAAATGTCTTATACTTTTTATCTCCTATTATAAGAGGTTTTGAGTACACAACAGTTGCTCCCTTATTCACGGCACAAACATGCCCTACAATCCTTGCAACAGTTTTCTCCGCTCCTTTTTTATCAACCTGAATAAGATTCTTCATTCCGTTCTTATAGTACATATGATTTTGTCCTATAACAAGTTCAGATATTTTGACAGTCCTTGTTTCCTTTGTTTTAAGGTCATATACAAAGCTTTTCTTTATTTCAGGATTCCTAAAGTAAATCTTCCCGTCAAACAAATAATTGCATCCGCCATACCACCAACTGTATCTTTTTTTTCCAAGATCAAATATTTTGGTTATTTTACCCTCAGAATCACACTTGTATATGCCCGTTGTATCTTTTAATTCAAAAATTACATCGTCACCATATCCACCGAGAAAATGGCAATAACCAGCATCTAAAATTTTCTTTTTGTTTTTTCCGTCAATCCCAATTGAATACACTTCGCCTGAGTACCATTCTTTGTAAATCACCTTTTTACCACACATATAAAAAGAA
>JAQXVY010000036.1 GCA_029225165.1 Oscillospiraceae bacterium | reverse complement strand
TGGAGGATAAGTTGGTGTAAATAACCTTTACTCCTGCCTTCTTAAAGCTGTCAATTACACAGGAGGCAATTCTTTCTCCGCTTATTCGGGAATCTCTGCCAACAGAAATAGTCAGCTCATTTGCGTTTTTCTTTGATTTTTCCGAAAGCCAAAGCACAAAGCCAAATGCCATACTTTTAACAGTGTCATCTGTAAGGTTAACATTTTGACCCTCAACACCCTCAGAGGCAACTCCCCTGATGTCAGTACCGCTTTTAAAGTTCTTATAGTAATTATTTAGCATAAAAATACCCCTTAAAATAAATTTACAACAACATTATACAATAAATAAAATAATATTACAAATTCCCATTGCAATGGGCTTTTTTCGACTTTTAATTCAGTTATAGAAATAACTGTTTTTATCTTTTGTATGTTTGCTTAAATATATTTTCTTTTTTAGAAATAAATTGATAATTTTCACTAAAGGAAATTAAAACCACTTAACAATTGTTTTACACGAAAAATAAATGGTTGTGCATATTACATAAAACATAAGGGCAAATGTTAGTTACTTTTTATTTTTTATCGTTATTATTTACAAATAAACACCTTTATATTTGTTGACAATAACTAAAGGATGTGTATAATAGTAGATGTCAGGTCAATAGTCCACCTGATAATCGCAAAACAAAAAGCGATTTTATAAACAGCCAAATGGTAAATGGCAGCACGAAATTATTTGTTATATTTAAGGAGGAAAAATTTATGACACCTATGATCAATCTTCATGACATCGATGTTACCAAGTTCCTTGCCGTGCTCGATACTTGCGAGGGTAATGTTTATCTTGTTACCAGCGAAGGTGACCGTTTGAATCTTAAAAGCAAACTTTGTCAGCTTGTTGGATTGACAAAGCTTATCGAAGGCGGCAAAATTGCAGAGGCTTGCATCTATTGTGACAACAAGGATGACGAAAGCAAGCTCTTCAGATTCAACTTACTTGGTGATACAGGTAATGCGAATATTGCTTAAGTAACATTGATAGCGAGAGCGTTTATACGCGATAATTTTTTAAAATCCTAAAGAGGAGAAGGCACCCTGATGGGTGCCTTTTTCGCTATACAAATATAAATTAATCGGCATAGTTAAAGTCATCGGGATGGTTCTTCTTGAAAATATCAAAGATTTTTTGTACCAATGCTTCATCATCAATGCCCACATAAACCTCTTCTTGGTCGTCAATGCTGTCAATTTTAAGGATTGTAAAGTCCTTGACATCAGGAACATTCTCCACAAGAACAGCATATTCTTCATTTTTGTAAGTGATTACATCAAGAAGTTCAAATTCAACCTCGTTTCCAAGGTCGTCCTCAAGGGTAAAGATAACATTCTTTTCCATAATTCTCTCCGTTAGCCAAAATTCTTAATTTTTTATGCCTTATTTTCACGATAGTTGCCCAAAAAGCTGAATTCGGGTAGCTCGGTGCTTAAGGCGCACAGCAAATTCATAACATTTTCACTGCAAACATTACCTGTGAAGTCCAGATAAAACAGATATTCAAAGGGCTTGTTGGCAATAGGACGGGACTCTATCTTTGTAAGGTTAAGACCGATTGAGTTAAATCTGCAAAGCACACTGTAAAGGGAGCCTGTAATGTGGGGCAGGGCAAAGCAAAGGCTGATTTTATCTGAGTCCTCAGGGATATACAGCCTTTTGGAAATGACAATAAACCTTGTTGTGTTGTCACTTCTGTTTTCGTAATGCTCCTCCAGAGTTTTCAGACCGTATTCCTCAACAGCACTGCGGTTGCAGACTGTGGCAAGGTCAATCCTCTTGCTTTTTGCAACATCCCTTGCGGCAACGGCTGTGTTTGCCGAAGGCAGTGTTCTGTAGTTGTTTTCTGTGATTTTGTTACTGCATTGGGCAAGTGCCTGTGGGTGTGACCACACCTCTTCAATATCCTCAAGGCTTGCCTGAGGGATAGAGGCAAGGCAGTAGTGAATTTCCATATCAATAGATTTTACAATGTAAAAACGGTGCTTTAAGATAAGGTCGTAAACATCACTGACGGAGCCTGCGCTGGAGTTTTCCACAGGAAGAACACCGTAGTCGGCGTCACCGTTTTCAATAGATGCAAAAACATCCTTAAAGCTTTTGCAAAACTGTGGTTCACAGTCAGGGAAAATCTTTAGTGTTGCCTCGTGATTGTTTGCACCGGCAATTCCCTGAACAGCAACACGAGTGTCCTTTGTGTAGGGAATATCCTTTCCTGCATTATCTATAAGTTTTTTCATTTCCTTGCCTGAGCCTACAATGTTGTGCTGTAACGCTCTGGAAAGCTCCATAATGTTGCTGTATAAAAGCTGTGATTCGTAGCCAAATTCTCCGCCTCTAACCAGCATTTCGTCCAAAATTTCCTGTTCTCTGTGTGCGTTTAGAATTGGGATATTGTTTTCCTTTTTGTACTGACCAACTTCCCTTGCACATTCCATTCTCTGTGTAAAAAGCTTAATCAGTTTTTCGTCAATATCGTTAATTTCAAGCCTGATTTCTTCCAAATTTCTCATTTCTTATCCTCCCTCAAGAGAGTAAATCCAAAATTGTAACTGCTGTGATTGCCTCAATAACAGGCACAGCCCTTAAAACAATGCAAGGGTCGTGTCTGCCCTTGATTTCAAGGGTGTCGTTTTGGCGAGTTTCAAGGTTGATTGTGTCCTGCACCTGTGCAATAGATGGTGTGGGCTTTACCGCAACCCTAAAGGTGATTGGCATACCGTTTGTAATGCCACCTAAAATACCTCCGCAGTTGTTTGTTGTGGTGTAGATGTTGCCATTTTCGTCATATCTGAAATTGTCGTTGCTTTCACTTCCGTGCATTTTGGCAAGTTCAAAGCCTTTGCCAAACTCAATGCCCTTCATAGCAGGAATCCCAAACACAGCCTTGGCAATTCTGCCCTCAATTCCGTCAAACATTGGGTAACCGATACCGGCTTTCATACCAACAACGGCACATTCAATAGTACCGCCGACGGAATCCTTGTTAAAGGCAGAGTCGGCAACCTCCTTGCGCATTTCTTCCTCTTTGCTACTGTCAAGAAGTGGGAAAGAGGAGTTAAGGAGATTGTCTATTGTTTCATCAGAAATATTGCAGGGGTCAAAGGACTTGTCAGCTACACTTCCGATACTCTTTATGTGTGCAGTTACCTTTACGCCCTTTTCAAGGAGAATTTGCTTACAAACAGCACCTGCAAAGACGATTGGCGCTGTAATTCTTCCGCTGAAATGTCCTCCGCCGGCAATGTCGTTAAAGCCGTTGTACTTAACATATGCAGGGTAGTCGCTGTGACCGGGACGAGGACACCTCTTAATGTTGGAGTAGTCCTTGCTCTTTGTGTTGGTGTTGTAAATAATTGCACACAGCGGAGCGCCTGTTAATGTGTTGTCAACCACACCTGAAAGAATTTCGGGGAAATCCGCCTCTTTTCTCGGTGTAGCTGTTTTGTCGTTGCCGGGAGCCCTGCGTTTCATCTCCAGCAGTATCTTATCCATATCCAGCTTTAAGCCTGAGGGTAGTCCGTCAATTACCACACCTATTGCCTTACCGTGGCTTTCACCAAATACGGAAATTTTTATATTTTCACCTATTGTTGATGACATTTACATTACCTCCAAGCTTTTTGAAATCCCCAAAAAAGTCGGGGTAACTTTTTTTGATAGCGTGACTGTCGGTTACTATTACATCATTTCTTGCAATAATGGATGCAACAGCACTTGCCATTACAATTCTGTGGTCGTTACAGCCTTCGGCTTTTCCTCCGTTTAAAGAGCCAACACCTTGAATGAGAAGTCCGTCGTCAAGCTGGGCAACCATTCCGCCAAGGTTGTTGATTGCCTCCATTGTTGTTTTCAGTCTGTCGCTTTCCTTTATTCTTAATCTTTCGGCATTGTATATTTTTGTAACACCTGTTGCACCTGCACCGCATACTGCTAAAACAGGTACAAGGTCTGGAATTTGACTTGCGTCAATGCTTATCCCTCTTAAATTGCCCTTTTTAACTGTAACAGAATTTTCACCCACTGTTACATCTGCGCCAAACCTTTTCAGAAGATTGCATATTTCCTTGTCCCCTTGGGTGGAGTTTGAGTCAATTCCCTTTACGGTGATTTCACCGCCTAAAGAACCTGCAACCATAAAGAAAGCCGCCTGACTCCAGTCACCCTGGACGGTGTAGTCCTGTGGGGTGTAGCGTTGACTTCCTTGTACAAAATATCCGTAGTCTGTAACCTCCACATCAACACCAAAGCGTTTCATTGTGTCAATGGTCATATTTATGTAGCCTACACTTTCAAGTGGTGAGGTCAAAATAATTTTGCTGTCACCTTCAAGGAGAGGGAGAGCAAGAAGAAGTCCTGTTACAAATTGGCTTGAAACATTGCCGGGTATTTCAAAGGTTCCGCTTTTTAGCTGACCTTTTATTTTTAGTGGAAGTCCACCCTCAGTTTCGCACTCCACACCCTGTTTTGGCAGAGTGTCAAGGTAAATTCCGATTGGTCTTTGTGGGAGAAGTCCGCTGCCTGTGAAAGTTCCCTCTATCCCAAGTGCCCCTGCAACGGGGATAAAGAAACGCAGAGTACTTCCGCTTTCGTTACAGTTAAAATCAGCCTTACAACGGGAAAAAAGGTGACTGCTGTCTATTGTCAGTGTGTCACCTTTAATTTCAGTTTCTGCACCAAGGGCGTTGATGCAGGATATTGTGGCTTTAATATCCTCTGAAAGAGATATAGGGGAGATAGTACATTTTCCCATAGAAAGAGCACCACAGATTATGGCTCTGTGGCAGTCGCTTTTTGATGGGGGAACGGTAACGGTACCACTTAGTTTGGATGGTTTAATAAGAACCTCCGCCATTTTATACTTCCTCCGTAACATCAATGTATTCCTGGAATCTTCTGTGGTCAATATTTTTCACAGTTGCATCTCCTATTGCTTTAAGAACAACAATGTCAATACCGCTTCCAAAGCTTTTTTTGTCGCTTTGGGATGCAAAGGCAATATCCCTCATAGAGCTGTCGTCGTGAATTGGAAGGTGGTACAGCTTGCAAAGGTCAATGATTTTTTGGGTTGTACCCTTTGGAGTAAAGCCCTCTTTTTCACTGGCATTTGTAATCATAACCATTCCTATGGCAACTGCCTCACCGTGAGAAAGCCCCTTGTAATCGTAAATTTTTTCCAGAGCGTGACCGATTGTGTGACCGAAGTTAAGAAGCTTTCTTTCTCCTGCCTCGGTTTCGTCACGCTGAACTATGTCACGCTTGATAGAAACACATCTGTATATGATGTTTTCAATGTCAAGCTCATCCATACCCTTTTTAAGAAGTCTGAAAAGACCTAAGGATTTGATACAGCCGTACTTAATTACCTCAGCCATACCGTCGTGAACATATCTTTCAGGCAAGGTTGAAAGTGTGTTGGGGTCAATGAGCACAAGGCTTGGCTGCCAAAAGGCACCTACAAGGTTTTTGCCCTGTTTGATGTCATAGCCTGTTTTACCGCCAACAGAGGAGTCGACCTGTGCAAGGAGAGAGGTTGGAATTTGAACAAACTCAATTCCCCTTAAATATGTTGCGGCTGCAAAGCCTGCCATATCTCCTGTTACACCGCCCCCAAGGGCAAGGATAATGTCCTTGCGTGTAATGTTGTTGTCGGCAAGATGACTGTAAATAGCCTCGATAGTCCTAAAGTTTTTTGATGCTTCTCCTGCCTTAAATACAAATTCGGATACTATAAATCCCGACTGCTTAAGGGAGGCAATTACATTTTGACTGTACAGTGCGTGAACATTGCTGTCTGTTACAACAGTAACCCTTGTGGGGGAAATAACCTTTTTGATGTATTCACCGCATTTGTCAATGATGCCCCTGTCAATTATTATATCGTATTTTCGTCCTGTATTTACTTTAAGCTTTTTCATTCGCCTAAAGCCTCCTTGATTTCGTGACCCTTGCTTAGCAGGGCCATTAGTTTTTCTTTATCGTTATTGGAAATAGCGTCTTCCATACTTTGTATGTTGCTGATAAGTGTGTCAAGCTCCTTTAAAAGAGGCTTTTTGTTGTCCAAAAACAATTCGCTCCAAAGCTCTGCATTTATGTTGGCAACCCTTGACACATCACGGTAACTGCCTGCCGAAAATCCCTTGTGATTCATACAGTTTGGGGATAATACATAGGCACAGGCGAGAATATGGGGTAGCTGACTTGTAAAGGAAATCATCCTGTCGTGCTCTTCGGGAGTGGAAATTTTAATTCCCCCAAAGCCCAAGGAAAGGTTGAAATCAGACACAAGCTTAACATCTTCTTCCTTTGCATCACAGGGGATAACAATACAGCTTGCACCCTTGTATAAATCGGCGTCACTTACATCAAAACCGTTTTTCTCCTTGCCTGCCATTGGGTGAACACCTACAAATGTAAACCCGTGTTTGTGGCTAAGTCCTGTAAGCTCACTGCAAATTTCTGTTTTTATTCCCGAGGTGTCGGTGACTACTGCACCCTTTTTTATTTTGTCGCCGTTGTCCCTGATAAACTGAACAGCGGCTCCGGGGTAAACACCAAGAATAACAAGGTCAACATCACCAAGGTCGTTTATTGTGCCGATTTTATCAATAGCACCGCAATTATATGCCTTTTCAAGTGGCAAAGGACTGCGGTTAATGCCTATTACATAATGATTTGTGTATTTTTTGATGGCTTTGCAATAGGAACCCCCAATGATTCCCAGTCCAACAACTGCAATTTTCATAATAGCTCAATCCTTTAAAGTGCGGACTTTATGTTTGTAACCTTTTTGGCAACGCTGTCAAATTCCTCCGGAGTAAGTGACTGCGCTCCGTCGCAAAGTGCGTGAGGAGGGTCGTTGTGAACCTCAATAATAAGTCCGTCTGCACCTGCGGCAACAGATGCCATAGCAAGTGGCTCAACAAGCCAGCTGTGACCTGTTGCGTGGCTTGGGTCAACGATTACAGGCAAGTGGCTAAGGCTCTTTACAATAGGAATAGCGGATAAATCAAGTGTATTTCTTGTGTATTTTTCGTATGTCCTTATTCCTCTTTCGCAGAGAATAACCTGCTCATTGCCCTCAGCCATAATGTATTCTGCACTCATAAGCCATTCTTCAATAGTTGCACAAAGTCCTCTCTTTAGAAGAATAGGCTTGTCAAGCTTACCCAGTTTTTTCAGCAGGGTGAAGTTTTGCATATTTCTTGCGCCCACCTGAATGATGTCAACATCCTTAAAAAGGTCAATGTCGGATTCGCTCATAATTTCTGTTACAATAGGCAGACCTGTTTCCTGTCTTGCCTTAAACAGCAGTGAAAGACCCTCTTCCTTTAGTCCTTGGAAGGAATAAGGCGAAGTTCTCGGCTTAAATGCTCCCCCTCTAAGTACAGTTGCACCGGACTTCTTTACAGCCTTTGCAATTTCCGTAACCTGACTTTTAGACTCAACAGAGCAAGGTCCGGCAATAAGAGTAAGATTTCCTCCGCCGATTTTTGCCCCGTTTGAAAGGGTAATTACAGTGTCTTCAGGGTGGAACTTCCTGTTTGCTTTTTTGTAGGGCTCCTGAACACGCTTAACAGAGTAAACAATGTCCTGCGCCTTGATAGTGCCAATGTCAACTGTGGTGGTGTCGCCGATAAGACCAAGTACAGTTTCATTAACTCCCTGCCACTCGTTTACATCAACATTATATGTTCTTTTTAAAGCACCCGAAAACTCATCAATAGTTTTTCTGTCGGTACCTCTTTTAAGTACAATAATCATTATTTAGTCCTCGTTTCCAATCTCGTTTCCAATACTAACTTATATATTTTACCACTTTAGTAGGTTTATATCAATAGTAAGGGCAATTTTTGCCTAAAAATTAGATTTAGATTTTTGCTGTGTGGATAATGTTTATAGCAACCTGTAACGGTGGAAATTCTCCGTCAACAATAATGTCAGCCGCCTTTTTGTAAAGGGGCATTCTCTTTTCGTACAATTCCCTCATTGCCTCGTCTTTGTCAGGACGCTGGAGCAAGGGTCTTGTGGTGTCGTTTTTCAGTCTTTCCTTAATTGTGTCAAGGGGTACATCAATCAGGACTATTGTTCCGTTATTTTTCAGCGCCTGAACATTTCTCTCAAAGGTCAAAGCACCGCCACCTGTTGAGATGATAATTCTCGATTTTTTGGAAAGCTCACAGCAAGCGTCATATTCCAAATCCCTAAAGTATGCTTCTCCGTACCTGTCAAAGATTTCAGAAATTTTCATTCCTTGATTTTTTTCTATGTAGGCGTCTGTGTCAATCATATGCATACCCGAACGCTTTTGTAAATTTTTCCCAACTGTGGTTTTTCCACAACCCATAAAACCGCATAAAATAATGTTTTTGCTCATTATCTATTCTTCAACTCCTCAAGACAGTCCAAGCACAGCTTGTCAATATCGTTTTTGTCAAAGGCAACATCATTCCACTTTGTCTGTGCCACAACAGCCTGCCAAACAAGCATTGACATTCCGCCGACAGCCAAAGCACCGTTTTGTTTCGCTTTCTTTATAAGCAATGTTTCCAACGGATTGTAAATTGCGTCAAAAACAGACTTCGAATTTTTGATTACCTCATCACTGACAGGGCAGTTTTCATCGTGGGGGAACATTCCCACAGGTGTTGCGTTAATGAGAACATCAATATCACCCTGTAGGTCGGAAATTTTGCAAACCTTAACATTATCGCCGTCAAGTGAGTCAAGCTCCATTTTCAGGTCGTTAGCCATAGTGAGGTCGTCGGGACGGACAGCCAATGTAAGGTCATTTTTTGCAAGTAAAGCCTCATAAGCCATTGTTCTTGCAACTCCGCCACAGCCTAAGATAACTGTTCTGCCCTCAAATGGAATCCCTGCGCTTTTTAGTGCCATAAGAAAACCGTCAGGGTCTGTGGTGTAGCCCCTAAAGGTTCCGTTGTCGTTAAAAAATGTGTTTACACTTCCGTACAGCTTTGCCTTTGGGTCAAGATAATCCAAAAATGGAATGATAGCCTGCTTGTGGGGAATCGTTATGTTAAAACCGTTTAGCTTTGACAATTCCCTCTCAAATGTATCCTTTAATTCCTCAGGTGGAACATCGTAAACATTATACTCAGCGTCAATCCCTGCAAGTGAAAAAAGTCTTTTGTGAATGAATGGTGACATTGTGTGTCCTATTGGATGTCCGATAACTGCATATTTTTTATTTGGCATAATTTCTCCTTGATTTTTGTAATAAATTATAAAAATTTTGAAATAAATATTGACAAAGTCACAATTTACTTATAGTATAATTGTAACGGCTATGGAACTATTTTATCAAATTAATGATAATTTGTCCATAAAAGCTGATGATTATTTTGTTTATTCAAACAGGAGGATATTATTATGGTATTAGAAAAAGTAAAGACTATCTTAGCTGATCAGTTTGATGTTGAGGAGGATACAATCACAGAGGATACTTCTCTTCAGGACGATTTAGGCGCAGATTCTCTTGATGTTGTAGATTTGCTTATGTCTATTGAAGATGAATTCAGCATTGAAGTTCCTGACGAGGATGTTGAGAACATCAAAACAGTAGGAGCTCTTGTTTCTTATATCGAGCAGAATTCTTAATTGTTAATCATTTTGGTTAATAAGCAGAGGGACGGTGTTATCGTCCCTCTTTTTATTTTAGCTTGTTTTCCACTTGAAAAAGCAGTTGTTTTTTTGTATAATAAAAATAATGCGTAACAAATCGAAAGGGGTTTACGAAAATGGGAAATAACAAAAAGTTTGTTTCTGCCATTACAAGCCGTGATGAGGACTTTGCAAAGTGGTACACCGACATTGTAAAAAAGGCAGAGCTTATTGATTACAGCGGAGTTAAGGGATGTATGGTTATCCGTCCATACGGTTATGCTATTTGGGAGAATATTCAGGCTGACCTTGACAGAAGATTTAAGGAAACAGGTCACGAAAATGTTTATATGCCTATGTTTATCCCCGAAAGTCTGCTCCAAAAGGAAAAGGACCATGTTGAGGGCTTTGCTCCCGAATGTGCTTGGGTAACTGTTGGCGGTGACGAAAAGCTGAACGAAAGACTTTGTGTTCGCCCAACCTCGGAAACCCTGTTTTGCGAGCATTACAGCAAGGTTATTGAAACATACAGAGATTTGCCAAAGCTGTACAACCAGTGGTGCTCTGTTGTAAGATGGGAGAAAACCACTCGTCCGTTCCTGCGTACAAGTGAATTTTTGTGGCAGGAGGGACACACAATGCACGAAACCGAGGAGGAGGCAAGGGAAGAAACCCTTAGAATGCTCCGTGTTTATGCAGATTTCTACAAGGAAACCCTTGCAATCCCTGCAGTTATCGGCAAAAAGACAGAGAAAGAAAAGTTTGCCGGTGCAGAGGAAACATATACAATCGAACCAATGATGCACAACGGTGTTGCACTTCAGGGCGGTACATCACACTACTTTGGTGACGGCTTTGCAAAGAGCTTTGACATTACATTCCAGGGCAGAGATAACAAACAGCACTATCCGCATCAGACCTCTTGGGGTGTATCAACCCGTATGATTGGTGCAATAATAATGGTACACGGTGACGACGAGGGACTTGTTCTCCCGCCAAAGGTATCGCCAATTCAGGTTGCAATTATTCCTATTGCACAGCACAAGGAGGGTGTGCTTGACAAGGCACAGGAGCTCTTTGACAGACTTAAAAAGGATTACCGTGTTAAGCTGGACGACAGCGACAATTCACCCGGCTGGAAGTTCTCCCAGTACGAGATGAAGGGTGTGCCTGTCAGAATAGAAATCGGTCCTAAGGATATAGAAAATAATCAGTGCGTAATTGTTCGCCGTGATACAAGAGAGAAGATTTTTGTTTCCCTTGATGAGCTTGAGTCAAAGGTTGCAGAGGCTCTGCAAATGGTACACGACGGAATGTATGAGAAGGCACTTAAAAATATGCAGGAAAAAACCTTTACTGCAACTACATTTGATGAATTTGTTGATACTGCAGAGAATCACCCCGGCTTTATCAAGGCTATGTGGTGCGGTGACAAGGAATGTGAAGAAAAGCTAAAGGATGTTACAGGGGGAGTTAAGTCACGCTGTATTCCTTTTGAAGAAGAACATCTTTCCGACACATGCGTATGCTGTGGTAAACCTGCAAAGCATATGGTTTACTGGGGCAAGCAATATTAATTAACCCGGTTAATAATAAGATTATGATTTGAAAGGAGGGGTTATATGCCCATTAAGGTTGCTAACAATTTACCAGCTATAAAAATATTGGAAGAGGAAAATATTTTTATAATGACCGAGGACAGGGCAATATCACAGGATATTCGACCCCTCAAAATTGTTATACTAAATATAATGCCCACAAAGATTGAAACAGAAACACAGCTTATCCGTCTTTTGGGCAATACATCCCTACAGGTTGATGTGGATTTACTCCATATGTGTAGTCACCAGGCTAAAAATGTAAGCAAGCATCACCTTGACACATTTTACAAAACCTTTGACGAAATCAAGGACAGCCGATATGACGGTATGATAATCACAGGCGCTCCTGTTGAACATATGAAATTTGAAGATGTGGACTATTGGCAGGAGCTTACCGAGATTATGGAGTGGGCAAAGAAGAATGTTTGGTCAACTCTCCACATCTGTTGGGGCGCTCAGGCAGGACTTTACTACCACTACGGCATAAGCAAAAGGAATTTGCCAAAAAAGCTAAGCGGAATTTACCGTCACAGAATCCTACAAAATCTTCACCCTCTGCTCAGGGGACTTGACGATGTGTTTATGATGCCACATTCAAGGTACACAGAGAGTGTGCCTGAGGAGATTTTGGCTAATCCAAACTTGGATGTGCTTGCCTCAGGGGAAAAGTCGGGCATAGCAATAGTTGCCGACAAGCCTTGCAGAAAGTTTTTTGTTTTCGGTCACGCTGAATATGACAGAATGACCTTGGCGCAGGAATACGAAAGGGACTTGAAAAAGGGGATAAATCCTGAAATTCCTTACAGGTATTTTCCACAGGATGATGTGACAAAAATCCCCGACAAAAAGTGGAGAAGCACAGCATTTTTGCTCTTTGCAAACTGGCTTAACTACTTTGTTTATCAGCAAACCCCATACGACCTTAACGAGCTTGACTCAAAGTGATAACAATAATGGCACCAAACTCTGTCATTCCGAGGAAACGAAGTGACCGAGGAATCTGAACGGAAAGCAGTAGTGCCTAAATCGACACTAACAGGTAATATGAAACTAACAAAATGAGTGGTAAAGGTGGGGGATTCCTCGACAAGCTCGGAATGACATGGTGTAAATGCTCCTTAAGCTGACAACACTAAAAGTATAATAGCTGTTATCAGGTGTAAAAAATACCGGACAATCTTTGGATTGTCCGGTTAATGCTTTTGTGAAACTTATTTAATAATTCCCTGGAAAATTTTAACCTTGAGAATTTCCAAAACTGCATTGTTGAGGGCTTCCTCTGTAACAGTGCCGTTCTTTACGGCGTTTGCAAAGTACTTTACGGTTTTGTCCAAATTCTTCGGCATTACAAGTACCTGTGCGCCGTCGTTAAATGCCTTTACAGCCTCGGTGCCGTTGCTTGTTTTTTCTTCACAAAGCTTGTCCGATACCTTTAGAACATCACTGTAAGAGAAAACCTCTTTCTCGCCGTTTTCCATTATGAACAAAGGTGTCTTTGCGTAGGTTTTTGTTTTCTTAACCATTTGAGCAAAGGCTTTGTCGTCCTCTCTGTTCTGCTCAAAATATACAATACCGCCAACAGGGTATTTTTCAAGCTGTTTCTTTGTTGTCTGTCCTGCAACGGTTGCAACATCAACATTAGTGAGTTCTTCCGGAGTTACTACGAACAACTGGCAAATCTTTGCGTTTGTGTCCATATTTTCAAGTAGCTGAGTTGCCTGTACCGTTGTTGGGTCGGCAGGTGCGGTAGTTGTTGTTTCGGGAATGGTTGTAGTTGTTGGGGAAGTGGTTGTTGTGGTAGTTGTTGTGCCATTTACAACATCATTGTAAACATCTATTAGCTGTTCCCTAAATACAAATGCACCCACTGCAAGTATTGCAACAATCAGCAGTATTACAATGAATATAATTAGTCCTTTGTGGTTTTTCTGTGCGTGTCGTCCTTTTGTTGACATAATAATTCACCTCGTTATTTTTCTAACTAAATTGTATCACATAATCAATAAAACAACAATGCGAAATTTGTAGTTACCAAAATTATTTTGATTTTTTGTATTCTATAATGCCTTTTGCGATTCCCTCAACCATTTTCTTTTGAAAAGCCTTTTGGAACATTAGCCTGTCCTCGTCAGGATTGGTCATAAAGCCAAGCTCAATCAGCACCGTTGGCACCTTTGAAAAGTTAAAACCAACCAAATCATTTCTTGCCACAGTGCCTCTGTCGTTAAACTCTGTTGCCTTTATGTAGTTTTTAAGGATAATCTCTGACGCCTTTTTGCTTGTTTTTGATAGCTTTTCTCCAACATAGTCAGGGGCAGGGTAGAGGAGGGACGCTCCCCTTACACTGCTGTCCTCTATTCCGTCAGCGTGTATCCTAAAGGCAAGGTCAACCTTTAGCTTGTTGCCCATTTCGGCTCTGTCCCTTAGGCTCATAGGTGTACCCTCTGTTGTCCTGACCATATGCACATCTGCTCCAAGCTTTTCAAGGCTTTTTTGAAGGAGAAGTGCAACCTGCAGTGTAAGCTCACCCTCACGCTTGTGGGTTGCAACCCCTGTTGCACCTGTGGAGGAATTTTCCACCGTGGTTTCCGTGGCACCGGGATATTTTGGCTCAACATATTCCTCAGTACAACCGTGACCTGCGTCAATCAGCACCTTAAAGCCCGAAAGCTCACCATTTTTTTCTGTGGTTGTGGGAACAGTTGAGGTGCTTTGGGAAGTGGCAGAGGTTGTCTGTGTGGCGGTTGAGGATTTATTGTTTTCCCGTTGATTTTCGGTAGAACATCCCGACGGCAAAATCACTGACAATAGGAGAAAAAGTGAAATAATAATCCTTTTCATTTTTCACTCTACCTGTCCTGAGGGTCTGTGATAGGTTTCATATAATACTTTGGTGTGTTTGCCTCAATTCTGTTGGCAAGCTCCTCGTTACCCTCAAAGCGGAAAAGCATCATCTGAATGTCAAACAATTCCTTGTTAACTGCAAAGCCTGAGCCCTGCTTGTAGGCAAGTAAGGTTGCAATTCTGTTGTTTTGCATAATCTTTGAAAGACGGTAATAGTCCTTATTTTCAACAAGATTGCGGATAAGACCCATCTTTGGCATATAGTAGAAGTACAGTCTTGCCCTTGCACCTGTCCTCTTAGCCAAAGCCCAGATGCTGTTCTTTTGACGGTCGTAGTAGGAGGAAATAGCTTTGATAAACATTTGTCTTGACTTCTTTCTAAAGTATTTTTTCCAAATATCTCCGTGCTTTTTCATTGCCCTTTCAAACTGCTTACAGGAAACATTCAGCAGAACAATGTTGTTTGCACCTGATGTTGAATTTTTCGCCTTTTGCTTCCAGCCTCGTGCATAAACTCTGCGTAAAACCTGGTCGATTTTGTAGGATATACTGAACTTTTCGCCCCAAAGCTCCACGGTTTTCACCTTTTCAAGAGGGTCAAAGGGGAAGTCGAACAGTGTTTGGTTAAAGCTTTTTATGGAGCAGTTTGAGTTGATTTTTCCGCTGTGTCCCTTTGCAATCATATCAAAGATAAATTTGCTGACTCTCTTTTTGCCTGCAATCTTCATTATGTTTACAAATGGTGTTGTGAGGAAATATTTACAGCTTTCAAGGGAAGTCAGCCTGCAAAAATGCTTTTCCCAGCCGTGCTCAAAGAACCTTAGCTTAAAGTGCTTTAGCATACTGTTTTCTTCTGTCCTTAAAGGTATAATCTCAACATAAATTCCGCACCTGAAGGCGTTGCCCCTTTGAGCAAGGGAAACATTTGTGGTTTCGGTGTTGCTGTACCTTGCAGAGTAATCCATATAGTTAGGATTGTTGTGCATAGAGTCAAAGCTCCTGTGCTTTATCCTCTTTTTCTCCATAATGCTGCACAACTTTACAAAGTCGTCATTCCTTACCATAATTTTTGCAAAGGGCTCGTCAGTTTCCCCCAAGACAAGTGCCTTGGCGGCGGTGCTGTCAAACAGGGAATATGTGATGTTGTTTTCGTCACAAATATCCCTGATTTCACACAAAAGCTGTAATAAAACATCCTGTATTGTTGTGTTACTCATCAAAATCACCTTCTTCAATAAGGTCTTTATCATTGTGCAAAGGTCCGTCAACCTTGTTCTTCAGCGGGTCAAGTTCCTTTAGGCTGATAATCTCAATATTACCCGGAATATTTAGCTTGTTCAGTAAATTTTCCAGACTTTTGTAATCAAGTGAGGAAATAACTGTGTTCTTGTCAATTATCCCCACATTTTGAAGTGCTTTTGTAAGGGCTTCACCTGTTTTAAAGGGAGCAGTCCATTTGCCGATAAAGTCCCACAGCACTTTTTCCTTTTGCTCTGTTGTGGCCGGTTTTTCTTCTCCTGTTTCAACAGATATGTGCTTTAAGTTTTCGGCATAGGCAAGCTGTTCCTTTAAAAATCTTAACTGTGCATTGAATTTTTTGTTCAGCAAGGTTAAAAGGCTTTCGTCAGTTGTATTTGAGGTGTGAATGTACTTTGAAACAGCCTCTTGGGTATTGCCCTTTTTATACTGTATTTCTCCCTGTAAATAGGACTTCCAAAATTCGTCCTTAATGCTTTCAGCCTCTTTCTTAAGCTCGTCAAGTTCGGCATAATCGTTACATAGTCTGATTTTTGCCATAAGTGAGGAAGTGCTTTCGTCCTTTGCAAGACTTCTGCATATTTTTTCTGCATATACTGCGTAGTACTCACCCAAAAGCTCCTGATTATCCTTAGTAAACTTTAGCAGAGAGGAGATGTCCTTGGCATTACCCTTTTGGATGGTGAGGTCAACAAACTTTTCGCAAAGAATACTGTTGTCCCTAAGAATTTCAAAGGCGTCCTTCACCTTTTTCGGAGTGTCAAAGCAGTCCAAATGTCTAAGGAGAATATCCTCAATTTCAAGGTGGACAAGTCCGTTTAGGGTGTTGTGGTAGGCGTTGATGTACTGAGGTACAAGCTCTTCTTCATTATCACCGGTATTTTCCAAATCAAGACGGTACTTCATAAGCTCACCGTCGTTGGGGTACAGCTTAAGTCCCTTTTCTATCAAGTCAGCTATTTCTTGTCCGTTGTCATTACT
Organism: Oscillospiraceae bacterium; assembly: GCA_029225165.1. Taxonomy (GTDB): domain Bacteria; phylum Bacillota; class Clostridia; order Oscillospirales; family Acutalibacteraceae; genus Ruminococcoides. The sequence continues at coordinate 15,335 of JAQXVY010000036.1, read as the reverse complement.
ACCCATCTTCATCAGGGTAATAATCTTCAGCTTAATTATGCCTATTGAGTAAGGGTGGTGCTTTACCAAAGCATAGGTCTGCTTGTGGGCTGTGGTGTAGTCACCAATACTCACATTGTGGACAGCCTCTCTAAAGGATAGAATATCCTTTTTCAGGTTGAGCATAAATTCAGTTGCTTTGTTTTTGTTCTCGTAAACCGTTATCATTCTAAAGGCTTTTGAGATTTTGTTTCGGTTGAACAGCGTGTAAACAACCTTGTCTGCAATATCGTTTGGAATACTTATTATAATAGGGTGACGGTACTTGTAAACATTGTCGTAGTCATCCCGTCCAAAGTAGTCCTTGTCAAATTGAAGAGAAATAAATTCGCTGAAAATTTCATCCAAACGGGCAAAGTCCTTGTTGTTGTACACCTCATTGATTAAATTTCTGTTGCTTTCAAAGTAGTTGGTAAAATGCTTTGACTTTGCTCTGCCTGTGGCAAGAATGTTCAGGTTTTTAAGCAAAAGCCAAGGTGCCATAATCTGCATTGCAACAGATTTTTTTCTCAAAAACTTCTTGGTTTCTTCCTGTGGGCTGATAAAGTGGTTGATTTCGTTTCGTATAACCTCGTAGTCAAGGTCAAGGGAATAAATTGAGTTGTGACCACCCTGCTCTGTAGCCGGTGGCACAAACATCCATTCGTCCTCGTAATGCTCCACAAGGTAGTCGTTTATAAAGTCCGGTGCCTGTCCCATTGTGTCAACAAAAAGCACCTGATTTTTACTTTCACCGAAAATTTCTTTCCTGAAAAGCAGCGGTGTACCGCCCCAGCGTAAAACAAGGTAAGGGCAATCCTCCTCCTTGTAGCTGAACATCCTTTTTTCCAGCTTGTCAAGCACCTTGTCCCTGCCGAAAAGTCGCATTTTCAGACGGTAAAAGCCGTATCTGAACTGGTTTGCACAAAAGCGGTAGGAATACACAATACAGGGGTTGATAAGGTCGCTGTACAGTGTGATGTCCTTGGTGTACTTTTTCCACGCTTTGCCGTCATTGGGCAAATAGTCGTAGCAAATAATGTCAATCATATCACCGGCTGTGTCGTTTGCAATAACCTGTGTGGAATGTACTGCCGAGGTGGTTTTGTCGGTGTATCGTGCAATAACATTGTGAAAATCGTGGTTAAGCTCCTGACATTCCAAAATCCTGTCATCAGGCAATTGAGTTTTGCACACCTCAACAAACTTTTCCCAGTTATTCCTTGTCATCGTGATGTCCATATCGTCATCCCAAGGAATAAAGCCCCTGTGCCTAACGGCACCGATTAATGTGCCACCGGCAAGCTGATAATCAATATTATTTTCTTTACAAATTTTGTCAACCTCTTTAAAGAGGAGATATAAGTGTTTTTGTTTATCTGTCAGCATTGTTCTACCAATTTCCTGTTAAAAATCAAATACGGATTTGTCGTTGTGTCCCTGATGGTCCAGATTAACTGCTTTTTCGCTTATTTCTTCAATGTAGCAAATTTCCTCGTCAAAGGTAATTTCCTTGTCCACCAAGGCTTTGTAAAGTCCTGTAATGATTTTGTTGTTTAGCTTGGTATCCTCTTTAATATTGTATTTCTGAATAAACTTATCCTTGCGGTTACTTGAAAATGCACCGGTCTTTGCAAAAATATTAATCAAGGTTAAGGCGTTTGGATAAATTTTTGCCATTCTTTCCTTGTAGTCTGTGATAAGCCTTTTTTTGTTATTAAGGGCTTTAAGGGCAGACTCTTCCTTGTCAAGACCAATGTTTTCAAGGATTTTGTGTGTGAAGCCACCGTTGTAAATTACGGTGAGGTCTTTGCACATCTCTGTAAGAGATGAGATAAATCTTGAGTTTAGTATGTTGAGAAGATATTGGTCGGATGTGTTGTTCACACAGTCAATATAGATTTTGTAGGCTGTGTTTGTGTCGCCCATATAGTAGACAGCGTCCCCCTTAAGCTGTAAGCAGTAAAGGTATTCTTCACCTTTGCTGTCGCACTTCGACATATATTCTTCGATTCTGTCAAGGATTTCGGAAAATTCATTGTAATCCTCACAGGCGAGTAGCTCTGCTGAGGTTAGGGTGATAAAAGCGCTGTGGTTAATGCTCTTGTAATATTTGTAGTACCATTTGGTAACAAGATTTTCGATTTCGCCAAACTCGTTTTTGCGGAATTTGTTAATGTACTTGTCTCTGATTGACAAAATGCATTGAACTAACTCAAACTGCAATCTTGCCTTTTTTCCGGGCTTTTTTGCATTTTCGGCAGTTATTTCCATAATTTGGAATTTGCAGTTGTATACATCTGCATTGTCCTGCAAAATTTCCTCTAACTTTGTAATTAAGTCAAGGGCATCCTGTTCATTGTTGGCTTTTGCCTTGTTTAAGCAGTAGTCAAGATAGAAACTGAGGTTGTCCTCAATAATATCAATAATGTCAAGCCTGATTAAACCGTTGTAGGTTTTGTACCAGGCGTCAATATAGCTAAGGAGAGTTTCTTCCCTGTTTTGTGAAAGTTGGGTATCCAAAAGGAATTTAACAAAGTCGCCGTCCTCAGGGTAAAGGGACAGTCCTCTTTGGGCAAGTGCCTTAATTTCTTCTTTTGACTCATTAAAGTCGGTTTCCTTTGAAAGAAAACTCAGCTTTAGCTTGAGAACAGGAACATTGTTTGGATACTTTTCAAACAGCTCATTAATCAAAGGCAGACTTTCCTCGCATTCCTTGGCGGCAAAGTGAGATACTGCTCTTCTGAACTTGAAAATATCCTCCTCAAGCTGAGCCATATAGGAGGTTTTTTCTCCTTTGTTGTACTGGTAAATTTCAATGAACCTTTTTGCAACAGATGTACTTCCTGTGTTGAAAAGTGTTTCAAGCATAAGCTCAAACATATCTGTGGGAATATCCATAAGTATCGGACGGAAGTATCTGTATGCTCCGGAATAGTCGCCTCGTCCGGCAATATTTCTTGCATTTTGAATGTTTACGGCATTATCAAAAATTTCCCTTAATGCAGGGTAATTTTTCTCTTTTTTATACTTCTCTATTTCATCATATCTGTCACGCAAATCCTGTGAAAATTCAAGGTTTTGGGCAATAACATTGATTTTGTTTCCCATATCCTTAAGATCCAGCCAGTTGTTCATTTGGGTGATTGTGATGTTTTTGCGTATTCTGTATTTTCTCTTAACCTTTTTTTGAGATACAAAGTGGTATATTTCATCCCTGATAACAGGGAAGTCAATTTCAGTGTTAAATACAGCCTCGTGACTCTGTTGTTCTGTAACAGGAGGAATAAACATCCACTCGTCGCCGTAGTGGTCAACAAGGTAGTCAAAGGGTCTGTCGGGGCATTGTCCCATTGTTCCGTCAATAGGAATGTTCACACGGCTTTCCCCAAAGGTCTTTTTGTCAAAAACAAGTGGAATACCGCCCCAGTGAAGTACAAGGTAGTCGCACTCATCCTCGTTATACTTGGACATATCCTGCTCCAAACGGTTAAGCACATAGTCCTTGCCTTTAAGACGCATCATAAGTCTGCACTTAAGGTACCTAAATGTGTTTATCCTGTAACGGTAGGAGTAGATTAGGCTTTCGTTGAGCAGGTCGCTGTACAGCATAAGGTCTTTGGTGTACTTTTCAAGTGCCTCATCTGTGTTTGGCAAAGCGTCATACACAAGAATATCAATAACAAAGCCTGCAATATCGTCGTGCATAAGCTGTGTTTTGTGCAGGGCTGTTGTGGTTGTGTCGGTATATCTTGCCACCATATTGTGATAGCCACGGTTGTTCTGCTGACATTCCAAGGCTCTGTTTTTTGGCAAAGCACCGTTGTTGCAAACCTGTAAAAATTTGTTCCAGTGCTTTCTTGTCATAGTAATATCCATATCGTCATCCCAAGGAATAAATCCCCTGTGACGGATGGCTCCGATAAGCGTACCCCCGGCAAGCTGATACTGTATATTGTGTTCCCTACAAATGGCGTCAATCTCTTTGTATAGTTCAAAGAGTTTGTCCTGCATATCAGTTCTCATATGCCCTCCAAGTAAATAGTAAAGTTTTTCCTTTTAACCCTCAGTATTATAAGTTCTAAACCTCAGTTAAAAATAATCATATCCGCCTGTGATTTCAAGCAGGGTTCCGTTAATAAAGTCGTTGGTCATTGTGTCATACACAAGCTTTGCAACCTCCTCAGGTTGGGCAAAGCGGTGAAGATTGATTTTCTTGTTGATTCTGTCGTAGCTTTCCTGTGAACGGCCGTTTTGCCAAGGTGTTTCCACAAAGGATGGGGCTATTGCATTGATGGAAACATTCTGTCCGTCAAATTCCTTTAGCAGGCATTTTGCAAGGTGATGAACACCTGCCTTTGAAACGGAGTAAACAAGTGAGGAGCTGTAGGACAAAGCCCCTGCAAGTGAGCCCATAAGTATAATTTTTCCTCCGTTATTAAAGTGAGGCTTTAACTTTTGAATCATAAAGGTAGGAACAGAAAGGTTTGTCCTTAAAATTTTATCCCACAAATCGTAGTCGTATTCTTCAAATTTTTTGTATGTTCCAATGGCTGTGTTACAAACAAGCCAGTCAATTGTTGGGGAAATTTTCAATACTTCCTCCACAAAGCTTTCCATACCCTCATATGTGGACATATCGGCATAAACAAATGTAACCTTTAGTCTGTCCTTGTCGGAAAGCTCGGTGAGCATCTGCTCTACCTGGTCTTTTTCAAAATAGTTTATAATCAGCTTGTCGCTACTGTCCTTGGATTCACTGAGTAGCTTGTAGGCAATAGCCTTTCCAATGCCTGAAGTACCGCTTGTTACAATCATTGTCTTTGACATAATTTTAACCTCTTTTTTTACCTCAAAAAATATATAATCTAACTAATACATTTTATCACAAGGCGATTATGTAGTCAATAAACGGTGGGTTACAAATTACTTACAAAATATGTACTTACAAAAGAAAAAACCCCTGAAATTACATTTCAAGGGTAATGATAATATATTTATTCGTTAATATTTTCAAGGCTGTCAACATTTTTCTGAATTTTTGCACCGATAGCCATAAATTCTTCAAATTCTTTTTCAGTAACGCCCTGTGATAATTGCTGTGTAAATGTGCTAAGTGCATCAAGCTCTCTTTCAATGAGCTGTTTGGAGGTTTCATTGATTTTAAGTCTTACTACTCGTCTGTCGTTTTCGTCAGTAACAGCGGTCAGGTAACCGTCGTGACGGAGTTTTTCAACCTCTCTTGAACAAAGCCCCTTTGAAACATTAATACCAAGGGCAATACTGCTGATTGTGTCGTTGTAAGGCTTATGGTAAATGCTTACCAAAATCGCCAAACCTGTGGGACTGATTACCTCGTCGTTAATCAGTGCCGACTGAGCGCAGTTCCTAAAAGCACTGATTGTTGATTTGCACAGCTTGTTAAGTTTGATAGTTTGTTCTGCAGAGATATTATTTGCCATAGTGTATTTCTCCATTGCCTTGATTGTTTGTAAATTGTTTCTGTATATAAATTATACATTACTATTTTTATCACAATGAGGTTGCATTGTCAACCGATTTTAAATAATATTTAACAATTTGTTTATACATTATTCACATATGAATATAGATGAATGAATATGGAGATTTTTCTGATTGAAGTTAATCGTTTTTTTACCGGTTTTTGACTTATTATTGATACTGTGATAATATTATTGACACAAAATATACTTTTAAACTATGGAGAATAAAAATGATTTTTAATTTTGACAGTATGAAAACCGAAACAATCCCAAATTTTAAGGGAGGAGAAAAGGAAATTTCCGCCGAAATGTTTTGTGATGACCACGGCAGAATAATGAGGGCAAAATTAATTCCGGGTGCCACCATCGGCTATCATAAGCACGAGGATAACGGAGAAATAATCTTTGCCCTAAAGGGAAACGCCAAGGTGCTTTACAACGACGGTGTGGAATACCTAAAAGAGGGTGAATGCCACTACTGCCCAAAGGGTAACAGCCACAGCGTAATTAACGACAGCAACAGCGACTTTGTAATGCTGTGCGTAGTGCCAAATCAGTTTTAAATGGAATATTTGTTTTAAGAAAATCCCGACAGCCAAAGGGTTGTCGGGGTGGTTTTTTGTTATTTAAAATCGACAGAATGACAGAGGAGTTTTATTTCAAAAGCTCTGCCGGAACAATGTCGGCCATCATTTTGTAGGCATCCTCCGATGGGTGTAGGTGGTCGCCACTGTCAAATCCTGCTTTAAAGGCAGAATGTCTGTTTTCGTCACGGAGTGCCTTGTCAAAGTCAACACAACCGTCAAAGTCCTCTGTTGTCCTAATCCAGTCGTTAACTTGATTACGCAGTTCCTCACGGAAGTCTGCATAGGTTCTCCAGCCCTCAATGGGGAGGAGTGTTCCTCCGTAAACCTTAAGACCTAACTTCCTTGAAATTTCTATGTATTCCTTTAGTCCGTCAATAAGCTGGTCAGCAGTTGGCAGGTCACTCCAAGGTCGGAAAATGTTGTTTTCAATGCCCACAGGGTGAATGATGTCGTTGATTCCGTGTTGTATGATAACAGCCTCTGCCCCTGAAACTGAGGATACTTCCCTTTCAAATCTGTTACTGCCCTTTAGTCCGTAGCTGTCGTACTGAATACACTCATACTGTCGTAGTATCCTTGTACCACAAACAGCTCGTCTTACAATTGAGGTGTTGCAAAAGTCCTTTTCAAAGCACCTGTTTGTCAGGTGGTCAGGCCATGACTGTGCTGTGATTGAGTCGCCGTAGCAAATAAGAGCCTTGTTACTTCTGTCTGTAAGCACTTCAATATTGTTTAGAAAGTAAAACCAGTTTGTGTTCTTGGTCTTTTCTACAGGAAGTATAGGGGAGTGGGTGTTGTCCCCAAGGGAATAAAAGCCCTTTGAAAGAGGTCCTGTTACAAGAACAGAGGACCTTGTTTCGGTGAAATCCCCCAAATAAATGCTAACCGATATGTAGTCATTCCTCTTTACTTCAAGACCTATTTCGTCACTTTTGATTTCCGTTGACGGCTTTACTTTTACGCTGTTTTTACCGTCAAAGGTGATTTCCCTAATGGTACTGCTTTCAAGTACACCCTTTTCGTCAGAAACAGCAACAGTTGCCCCGGTGATTGTTATCGGCTCATTTCCGCAGTAGTTTGAAAATGTAAATCTTAGCTTGTTGCCCCCGAAGGACATCAAAACAGGGTAACGCAGGGTTAAATCTTTTGTGTAGTTTTCCACCTGACGGGTAAGGATTGATGTTGCGTTGCACCAGGCAGAAACCCATTTTGTATTCTCCATAGTCTTTCCCCTTTAAAAGTTTCTTATGATAGAATATAACAAATAAAGAAATATGTCAAAAAAATTTGAACTTTTTGTTCTGTTATTGTATTATGTAAGGCGGAAGAAAATCAATATATCATACGAATTTTAGATTGTCTTTGAAAAGGAGGAGAGCCTTGTGTCGGTATTGTCGGCATTTGATTTGGGAGTTACATTTGTTGAAAAAGAGCTTTTTTCATCCATTACATTTACTGTTGAGGAAAGGGATAAAATAGGCTTTATCGGTGCCAACGGAGCAGGCAAAACAACTATGTTCAGGGTGCTGACAGGAGATGTTTCTCCCGACAGCGGTTCTGTAACTACAAGCAAAAATACAAAAATAGGATATATGGAACAGCATGCCTGTACCCACCTTGAAAGGACTGTTTATCAGGAGCTTTTGTCTGTTTTTCAGCACCTTATGGATATGGAAAAAAAGCTTGAGGAGCTTCCTGTGCTGATAGAAAAGGCAACAGCAGAAAACGGTGATGTTCATTCCCTAATCGAACAGCAGGATGTATTACTTGCAAAATTTCAGGACGAGGGTGGACTTACCTTTAGGAGCAGAACAAAAAGCTCACTTATCGGACTTGGCTTTTCCGAGGAAGATTTTGATATGGAGGTTGGCAAGCTGTCAGGCGGGCAAAAGAGTAAGCTAAGCCTTGCAAAGCTACTCCTTTCAGGGGCAAATCTCCTGCTCCTTGACGAGCCGACAAACCATCTTGATATTGACGCAGTAACCTGGCTTGAGGGCTTTTTAAAGGACTTTGACGGAAGTGCAATAATCATAAGCCACGACAGATATTTTCTTGACGCAGTAACAAACAGAACAATGGAGCTTTACTGCAAACACCTTATTACTTACAAGGGCAACTACACAGAGTATATGAAGAAAAAGGAGAAAGAGCAGGAAAATATCCGAAACAAATACGAAAACGATTTAAAAGAGATTAAGCGTATCGAGGGCATTATTAAACAGCAGATTGAGTGGAGTCAGGAACGAAACTACATCACAGCGGCAAGCAAGCAAAAGGAAATCGACCGAATAAAAGCCCGAATGGTACCTCCAGAGGAGGAAAACAACCAGCTAAACTTTAAATTCACCCTGAAAAGCGAAAGCGGAAATGATGTGCTTATGTGCAACGGACTTTCAAAGTCCTTTGGCAAAAGTCACCTTTTCAGCAACCTTAGTTTTCATCTCAGAAAGGGCGAAAAGGTGTTTATACTGGGTGGAAACGGTACAGGCAAAACAACCCTGTTTAAAATCCTGATGGGCAGACAAATGCCTGACGATGGATACATAGACTACGGAACAGGTGTTAAGATTGGATACTTTGACCAGTTACAGGAAAGCCTTAACCTTGACAACGACTCCTTTACGGAAATTCACGACGCATTTCCAAATATGACCGAAACTCAAGTTCGTACAGCCTTGGGCAGGTTTCGATTTAGGGGAGATGATGTATTTAAAAAGATGTCGCTGATGTCCGGCGGAGAAAGGGCAAGGGTGAATCTGCTGAAATTGATGCTTAGGGGAGATAACCTGTTACTACTTGACGAGCCAACAAACCACCTTGACACATTTTCTCGTGAAAGCCTTGAAAAAACCTTGGCTGAGTATGAGGGAACACTACTTGTTATCAGCCACGACAGATATTTTGTGAACAAGCTTGCCGACAGGATTTTGTATCTTACCGAGGATGGCTTTAAGGAGTTTTTGGGAAATTACGACTACTTTATTGAGCATTTTGAAAATGAAAATTCCGACGCACCCAAACTTAAGGTGAAAAAGTCAAGTGATAAGCCAAACGAATACAAGCAGAAAAAGGAAGAAAGGGCAAGGCAAAGAAAAAGGGAAAACGATATTAAAAAGGTTCAGGCACTGATTGAAAGTCTTGACGAAAAAATCGCAGATGTACAGGAGCTTTTAAGTGACGAAAGTGTAAGCACCGACTACGAAAAGCTGATGCAGTACACAGGGGAGCTTAACTTACTTCAAAAGGAACAGGAGGAGGCTTTTGCCCTTTGGGAAGAGCTTGAAAACAGTTGATTTTGATGAAACCTGTATAAATGAAGAGGACCCGCAAATTAGTGTGGGTCCTCTTCATTTATACAATATCTGTGAATGAATATTTAGTTTAGATTGTTTTGTGAATACCTAATAATTTATCGGTCTATAATCCTTTTGTCCTTGACTGTAAAGAATTTTCATGGATATATACTAATCTCAAATTAGTACTATACATCCCATTTTGGAATGTATTTTTCGTCAGCCGAGGATAATTTCTGACAGAAACCGTCAAGGTTACTGCTTTCAAAAGCCGATAAAACCTTTTGGTATTCACGGTTTGTTATTTTTCTGTATAGTTTGTTATGGTATAAAGCCGGTCCGTAGGGCACATATTGTCCCATCAGCGAAAACAAAATTTTCCCTTCAAAATGTTCATCGAGAAATTTTATAATTTCTATACTGTTTTTTGTGTGATTGGGTAATACTAAATTTCGTACCACAGTTCCCTTTTCCATTATTCCCTTTGAATTGATTTTCGGACTGCCTGTTTGCCTTACCATTTCTTCAATGGCTAAAACAGCGGTATCAAAGTAGTTATCTGCCTTACTATATATTCTTCCAAGTTCGTTGCTAAAGTATTTTAGGTCAGGCAAATATACATCAATATATCCGTCAAGCTCCTTTAAAGTGCCGACAGATTCATATCCGCTTGTGTTGTAAACAACAGGAACATCCGGTTTGACATAGTCAATAATTTCTTTGATTTTGTGAGAATAGTGGGTTGGTGTGATAAAGCTAAGGGTTTCAGCACCGCTTTCAAGTAGCTTATGAAGCTTATCTCCAATTTCCGAAGCCGTCATTTTTTTGCCAAGATTATCTTGAGAAATTTCTCTGTTTTGGCAATATATGCAGTCAAGGGTGCATCCTGTAAAGAAAACAGCCGCAGTACCGTGCTTTCCGCTAATGACAGGCTCCTCCCAGAAATGAGGTGCAATCCGACTGACATAAATATCCTCCGGCATTTTGCAAAAGCCTTTTCCCTTATCCTTGTCCCTTTCGGCATTACATTTTCTCGGACACAAATTGCATACCATTTCAATCACCCAAGGCTATTATAACACAGTATTATGGAAAACTGAATAAATCACAATAAAATTTATTTACACATCTTGTTTGCATATTTTCCGCCATTAAGCCCCCAAATCCTCACAATGCGTCAGCATTTCTGCGGTTTTTTGAACAAACTGACGAAAAATCTGACGGCACAATATGTGCAAATGATTTAATCAGTTTTTCCTTAGAAATCAGTAAAATCAATCAGATAATTTTCAATAATATCGTAAATATGTTGTTCCTCAGGTTGTTCCCTGTTGAACTTTTCTACGATAAAATCGATTTTTTCTTTTTCGCTTGTAATGTCCTTTATTTCCAGAACCTCCTCGTAGTTATTGCATCTGATTCCGTAAGATAAGTGTTCTTTTCCTTCAACGGTTATTTTTTCTGTAATCGTTGTAAAGTTTTTCAAGTAGTATTTCTCCTTATTGTGATATTCGTTCACAGACAAGAAAAGCATATCATAATAAGTTTTAGTAGTCAACAAATGTAACATAATTGTATAAAAAATTACATTTTATGTTTTTATAGTAAAATTGGTAAAACAAAAAGATTACAAATAAACCGTTAACAGCACAACTAAAAAAACAAAAGTGTTACAATTAAACCATTAACAGTACAACGATTATTTTTGTAAAAAACCGATTTTTCTGCAGTACATATTGGGACAACATTTTACTTTTTTGATTATATGTGATATAATCCACCTAAATAAACGGAAAAATAATCTGCTTAAAGGAAGGTTGGTTATGAAGAAGTCATTATCTGTCTTTATAGTACTCTTTAGTGTAGTTTTGCTTTTGTGCGGATGCGAAAATATTTTTTCTTCCAATGAGGAAAAGACTACCACCACAACAACTGTTACAGAAACCACAGTACAGGGGAACTCGGAGCTTGTAACTTTGGCGGAAGAAACCGTTGCAACTACCACATCAAAGACTCTCCGTTACCATTCCGATTTGCTGTCGGCAACATTTGTAATTCCAAATTCTTGGGAAAACAAGTATGCTGTTGAGGAGGGCACAGACGACAAAAAGAGCGTTACCTTTTACGAAAAGGAAAACCACAGAAATGATGGCAGTGGCAGGCTTTTCACATTTGCAATGTATGAAAATAGTAAAGGCTATAAGAACCTGCCGAATCACGAGGAATACGGTACAGTAATTATTGACGAAATAACCTATTACCTTGTTTCTTACACTCCAAGTGATGTTCCCTTTGACACTAAAAATAAGAACCTGAAAAAAGCATATGAAAGTATGTTTGATAAGAATGTAATAAGAACAATTTGCAAAAGCGTTGTGTTTGATTCGAAAGCTGTGATTGACAGAAACGGATGCTCAACCTCTGCGTCAACAACAGAGCCAAGCTCAACCGGTGAAAGGGGAACATCAGTAGTGGGAACAGGCAGTAATCCTACCGCTGTATCAGGTCTTGTGTTCCCTGATATTTCAACAAGAATGCTGACAGCAGAGGAGATAAAGGGAAAATCCGCTGATGAAATCCAACAGGCGATAAATGATATTTGTGCTATCCATGGCTACAACTTCACCACACCGTCCATTAAGGCGCATTATCAGCAGTTCAGCTGGTACAAGCCAAGCTCAAATTATTCGGAAAGCAGTTTTAACTCTGTTGAAAAATATAACTATGAACTGTTGCAAAAGTACAGATAACAGAACAGGAAATTAGAGGAAAAAGTATTATTGTCCCCAAAGGTTAGATTGTAAAATAAACCTTTGGGGACAATTTTACTCTAAACCTGGAAACACAATTAATATTTTAGTTGAAGAATTAAAAGAAATATAAAAATACAATTTGCTATTGACAACCTACTTACCGTTCGGTAAAATAGTGGTATATACAAGAAAGAGGTTGATTGCATTGGCAAACGAAAGTACACGCCAAAGAATCCTTGAGGTTTCTGTTGAACTCTTTTCAAAAAAAGGATACGACGCTGTTGGAGTGCAGGAGATTGCCGACGAGTGTCAGCTTACAAAACCGGCACTTTACTACCACTTTAACAGTAAGGCAGGAATCCTTGAGGGCATTATGGAACGGTTTATTGAGCCTTTGGTAGAAAAACTGAAAATCTCTGCAAGGTATGACGGAAATTTTGAAGAAACCTTGCAAAATTTTGCCTACTGTTATGTTTCCGCAGGATGCAATAATTTACCTCTGTACACTATGATGATGTCTATGCAGTACGCACCTCCGATGAGCGAATTTAACAATGCTTTTATGAAGCATTGTATAAAAATAAACGAGGTTGCCGTGTCGATTTTTACAAATGCAAGGAATGTGTTGGGCAATATGAACGGAAGAGAAAAGCAATTTGCCGTTACTTTTTTGGGTATGCTCAGTTTTCATGTATATACATACCGTTTTGCTGAAAATCCAAAAATGAACAAAGGTGAGGTTAACCTCTTGATACATCAGTTTTTGCACGGTATTTATTCCTAAAACGGAATATAAGTTAAAAATTGGTTGTATATTTGTGCAATATGTATAATTTTGGCAATAAAATTTAGTTGTGAGTTTTCTAAAATGTGTTGAATTAAGGATAAATTCTTGTTAAAATATATTTATAACAATTTGATCGAGATTGTTTTGTAAGGAGTGTAAATAAATATGAAATATCAGTTTGATGATCCTCGTACACCCTTGGAGCTTTTCCATGACGGCGATGCCACAAGAGCGTATGAGTTTATGGGAGCCCACTGTGTAAATTGGGACAACAGGGACGGTGTTGTGTTCAGAGTATGGGCACCGAACGCCCTTACTGTTTCTGTTGTCGGCGATTTTAACGGATGGGACAAAATGGCCAACCAAATGTACAAGATAAGTGAGGCAGGAGTTTGGGAGCTGTTTATTGAGGGAGTACAGCAGTACGATATTTACAAGTATTGCGTTGAAACACCTTGGTTTGAAAAACAGCTGAAGTCCGACCCCTATGCTTTCCACGCCCAGACTCGCCCCGATAACGCCTCAAGAGTTTACGATTTGTCCGGCTATGAGTGGGGCGACCGGGAATGGTATGAAAAGAAGAACAGCCAAAGCCACCTTGAGCAACCAATGAATATTTACGAAATTCATGCAGGCTCTTGGAGAAAATATATGGACGGCGGAGTTTTTAACTACAAAAAGCTTGCCGAGGAGCTTGTTCCTTATGTTAAGGAAATGGGCTACACCCACATTGAAATGATGCCTATTACAGAATACCCATTTGACGGCAGCTGGGGCTATCAGGTAACAGGCTACTTTGCACCAACCTCAAGATACGGAACACCTCACGACCTTATGTCTTTTGTTGACGCCTGTCACAAAGAGGGAATAGGCGTTATACTTGACTGGGTTCCTGCTCACTTTCCAAAGGACGGTCACGGCTTAGGTCGTTTTGACGGAACTGCCTGTTATGAGTACTTGGATTCCCGTAAGGGTGAGCATAAGGAATGGGGTACGTATGTATTTGACTATGCAAGATACGAGGTTATTTCCTTCCTTGTTTCATCCGCAATGTACTGGGTTGATATGTATCACATTGACGGTATCCGTGTTGACGCTGTTGCATCAATGCTTTATCTGGACTATAACCGCCGTGACGGTGAGTGGGTAGCAAACAAGTACGGCGGCAGAGAACACCTTGAGGCTGTGGAATTTTTGCAAAGACTTAACACAGCAATGCATATGTATCACCCACAGGTTATGATGATTGCAGAGGAGAGTACATCATGGCCACTGGTTACAGGTCCTGTTGACGACGGCGGTTTGGGCTTTGACTACAAGTGGAATATGGGTTGGATGAACGATATGCTCCACTATATGTCCCTTGACCCGTTGTGGAGACCTTTCCACCACGATAATCTTACATTCTCATTTATGTATTGCTTCAGCGAGAAATTTATTTTGCCAATCTCCCACGACGAGGTTGTTTACGGCAAAGGCTCACTGATTAATAAGATGCCCGGAGATTATGACCAGAAGTTTGCAGGGGTAAGACTGTTCCTTGCATATATGGCAGCTCATCCCGGCAAGATGCTCACATTTATGGGCGCAGAAATCGGACAGTTTGACGAATGGAATTCCGAGGAGAGCATCCAGTGGAATCTCCTTGAGTTTGAAAAGCATTGGAAACTTAAGGAATATGTTAAGAAGCTTAACAACTTCTACAACACAGAAAAGCCAATGCACCAGATTGATACAAACTGGGATGGTTTCCAGTGGATTCACCACAACGACTATACACAGTCAATCATTGCTTTCCGCAGAATTGACAAGGATGGCAACAACATTATCTGTGTAATGAACTTCCAGCCAATGCACAGGGTTGATTACAGCATAGGCGTGCCTGAGTACGGCTACTATGCAGAAGTGTTCAATTCCGATGATGAGGAATTTGGCGGTTACGGCATTACAAATGGTCAGAAAATCAAGTCTACCGATAAGCCAATGCACGGTTCAGAATGGAGTATTTCACTTTCGATCCCACCAATGAGCGCAATGTTCTTCAAGTGTGTTGAAAAGCTGACTCCACCTAAAAAGCCGGCTAAAAAGAGAACAGCCAAGAAGACTACAGCCAAGAAAACAACCACCAAGAAAACTACTGCTAAAAAGTCAACAGCAAAGAAACCGGCTGAGAAAAAGACAACAGCAAAAAAGTCTACTGCAACGAAATCAGCCACAAAAACAACAGCTAAAAAACCTACAACAAAGAAAACTGCTACAAAGAAAACAGCAACAAAGAAAACAGCTGAGGCTGACACAGAGAAAGCAGAGTCAAAAGAATAAGAATAATATGCTGACGCATTTATTTTATATCTCCTCCTAAAGCAACCCCCTAACACGGGGTTGCTTTTTTG
>JAQXVY010000035.1 GCA_029225165.1 Oscillospiraceae bacterium | reverse complement strand
ACACAATAACGATTAAATATCAAAACCAACTAATAACCAGCCTGTTCTTTTGTACAACTTAGACAATCAATTGTTTTCAAGGTAAAACAATTGTTAAATGATTTTAATTTCCTTTAGTGAATATTATCAATTTATTTCCATAAAAGAATATATATTTAAGCAACCATACAAAAAGCACATATAGGATATTTCTATAATTGAAAAATAAGTCGAAAAAAGCCCATTACAATGGGAATTTGTAATATTTTTTTGTTTATTGTATAATGGTGCTATAAATTAATTTTAAGGAGTATTTTTATGCTTAATAATTTTTATAAGAACTTTAAAAGTGGTACTGACATCAGAGGAGTTGCCTCTGAGGGAGTTGAGGGACAAAGTGTCAACCTTACTGATGACACTGTAAAGGCTATGGCATTTGGCTTTGTGTTGTGGCTTTCTGAAAAATCAAAGAAAAATGCAAATGAGCTGACTATTTCTGTGGGTAGGGATTCCCGTATCAGCGGAGAAAGAATCGCCTCCTGTGTTATGGACAGCTTTAAAAAAGCAGGGGTTAAGGTTATTTACACCAACTTATCCTCCACACCGTCCATGTTTATGACTACTGTTGACCTTGGCTGTGACGGTGCTGTGCAAATCACCGCATCTCACCACCCATTTAACAGAAACGGACTAAAGTTTTTCACACCCCAGGGCGGTCTTGAGGGTTCCGATATTGAATCTATCCTACAATATGCACAGGACAATACAACTCCAACCATTACAAATGACGGTGTTGTTGAGGAAATCGACTATATGTCAAGGTACAGCAACCACCTTTGCGACATAATCAAGAAAGAGGTTAATTCAGAAGAAGATTACGAACATCCTCTAAAGGGCTTTAAAATTGTTGTTGACGCCGGTAACGGTGTGGGCGGTTTCTATGCCGAAAAGGTTTTAAAGGTTCTTGGAGCAGACACAGAGGGCTCTGTTTACCTTGACCCAGACGGAATGTTCCCCAACCACATACCTAACCCGGAGGACAAGACAGCAATGGAGTCCATCTCAAAGGCTGTCCTTGACAGCAAGGCTGACCTTGGTGTAATCTTCGACACCGATGTTGACAGAGGCGGTGCCGTTGACTCCTACGGAAAGGAAATCAACAGAAACAGGCTTGTTGCCCTTGCCTCCGCTATTGCCCTTGAGGGCAAGGAAGGCGGTACAATAGTTACCGACTCCGTAACATCATCAGGACTAAAGGAATTTATCGAAAATGAGCTTGGCGGTAAGCATTACAGGTACAGACGAGGCTACAAGAATGTTATTGACAAGGGAATTGAGCTTAACAATAAGGGAGAATACTGCCCACTTGCCATTGAAACATCAGGTCACGCCGCAATGAAAGAAAACTACTTCCTTGATGACGGCGCCTACCTCTGCACAAAAATCATCATAAAAATGGCACAGCTTAAAAAGGAAAACAAAACTATTGATATGCTCCTTGAAAATCTTAAGGAGCCTGTGGAAAGCAAGGAAATCCGCTTTAAAATTACCGAGGAAGATTTCCGTGCCTGTGGTGAAAGAATTATCCAAAGCCTTGAGGAATATGCAAACAAAAAGGAAAACTGGATTGTTGCCGACGACAACCGTGAGGGCATAAGAGTTTCCTTTGACAAGGATAATGGTGACGGTTGGTTACTTTTAAGACTTTCTGTTCACGACCCAATTATGCCACTTAATATAGAAAGTGACTCTGTGGGCGGTGTGAACAAAATTTACAATCAGTTCAGCGAATTTTTAAAGACAACACAGGGACTGGACTACTAATATAATTAGGGTGGAAACATAATACTAATTTTCTAAGGAAACACTGATTAAATCATTTGCACAGATTGTGCTGTCAGATTTTTTGTCGGTATGTTCAAAAAACCGCAGGAATACTGGCGTATTGCGAGGATTTTTTGGGCATACCGGCAGAAAATATGCGCACAAGATGTGTAAAGTGATTTATTCAGTGTTTCCCTAAAATAAATCCCTTAAAAAGCCCATTAACAAGCCAATGCAACCCATAGTTGCGGAATTGCAAACTAAAGTTTATGGTGCAACCGAGGGGCAAAATGTATAATAAACCCATCTTAGAGAAAGGACCCCTGACGGGGAGGGTAATTATTGTGAACATTGAAACTGCAAACAAACTATTACAGTATAGAAAGGCAAGCGGTCTTAGCCAAGAGGAGCTTGCGGAAAAAATCGGCGTAAGCCGTCAGGCTGTCAGCAAATGGGAAAGAGCCGAGGCATCTCCCGACACAGACAACCTAATATTATTGGCAAAGATTTACGGCGTCACCCTTGACGAGCTTTTAATGGGCGACCCGGCAACAACATTAAATAAGGAAAAGCAAAAAGGTGATAATTCCCAAAGCAACAATACTGATGGTTTTAACAGTTCTGAAGAAAATGACAATCAACAGGACGAAAAAGAATCCCATGTATCTTTTAAAAACGGCATACATATTCACGACGGCGAGGACAAGGTTGACATCAGCTTTAAGGACGGCATCCATGTTGAAAGCAAGGACGGTTCAAAGGTTTCTGTTGACAAAGACGGAGTAAATGTTGTGGATGAGGATGGAAATGTTAAGGCATTTACCGACGAACACGGTCACATTCACCACGACTGCGTGGAATCCCCTGCACATCGCAAAGCAAAGCTTTTTCCATTTTGGGCAATTGCATTAGCTGGATTTTTCGCCTTTGGATTTATTAACATTTTCGGCGGTTGGGCAACAAGCTGGTTATGGTTTTTGACAATTCCTATGTACTACACAGCTGTTGACGCAATTTTTAAGAAAAAAATAAGCCACTTTGCCTACCCTGTTTTTGTTGTATGGCTTTTCTGCTTTTTAGGTATGACCTGCGGACTTTGGCATCCTTTGTGGCTGTTGTTTCTGACAATTCCTCTCTACTATTATATTGCCGGACTTATTGATAAGAAAAGCGAAAATGTTGAGGAAAATGTTAAGGAAAATTTTACTCAGGACGGTTATGATGTAACTGTTACACCTACTAAAAAAGAACTCAAAGTATCCACCATTGTAACATTTATCATAAGTGCAGTTTTTATTGTTTTACTGGGAACAGCAGGACTTGTATTTTTGTTTAGCGACACACAGACAGTTTCAAAGACCTACAGGCTGAATGACGCATATACAGATGTAATAAAACTGGATAACTCCAGCGGTACAATAAATTATCATTTAAGCGACAAGGATTACAGCTACATTAAGTACAAGTGTGAATACAGAGGTTTAGTTCCAGGTGACACAACAAGAGGATTAAAAATCACTCAGGAAAACAACTCCACAGAAATAGACCACAATATTTTCACCTTTATTATGGGCTACTTCCACGAGGATATTGACATTTATCTATTAGATAAAGACTACGAGTTGCTGTATATAGACACCGCAAGTGGAGATATTAATCTTGAAAACCTCACCTGTTATAAGCTGGAGATTAATTCTGCAAGCGGAAGTACCACAGGAAAATATATTCAGGCAGATAATCTTAATGTAGATGTTTCTTCAGGAAATGTAGATATTATGGGAGATTTTTTCAATGTTGGCATTGATATGGCAAGTGGCGATGCTAAAATTGATAGCGGTATTATGCTTGAAACATTGGACATTGAAAGCAGTTCCGGTAATGTTTTAGTTTTTCTCCCTGAAGATAAAAAAGGATTTACACTCAATTATTCCAAAGCATCCGGTGAAATCACTTCAGAATTTCCTCTAACGGGAACGCTTGACTCAATGGACGGAAGTGCTGTTTATGCAGGCGGTAAGTACAAGTATTCCATTGACATAGCATCAGGTGATGTGGAATTTAGAAAACCAATATAAGTATCAACAATTAATTTAGTAAAAGCTCGGCATTTCGCCGAGCTTTTTGTACATACGTGCTATTTATTAAACAAGACCTAATTAATACTATAATCAATTGTATATTTTCCGTTTTTATCCAAGGAAATATTCACAAAAACGGTTTGGATAGTTCCGTTTTTGTAATGCAGTTCAAATGTTAATATATCACCAAAATAGTCGTCAAATTTTCAATACTATCATATACTTTCTTTACTGCATCAGAATATTCAATTCTGTCATATATATCGCTATCATATACAGGTTCTTTTTTTCGATCGAGAAAAATTAAGAAATATTTGCGGATTAATTGATTTTTGCTTTTTCAATTAATAATAAAGGAATATGCAAAAATCCCCTGTCAAAAGACAGGGGATAATTTATGCAATAACTATAAATTATATCTTATAATTATTCGTTGATAGCTGTAACAGCACCTGAACCAACTGTTCTACCGCCTTCACGGATAGCGAAACGAAGACCCTCTTCGATAGCGATAGGAGTGATAAGCTCAACAGACATCTCAACGTTATCACCAGGCATACACATTTCTGTTCCCTCTGGAAGAGAAATTGTACCTGTAACGTCAGTTGTTCTGAAGTAGAACTGTGGACGATAGTTGTTGAAGAATGGTGTATGACGGCCGCCTTCATCCTTTGTAAGAACGTAAACCTGACCGCTGAATGCCTTATGTGGCTTGATTGAGCCTGGCTTTGCAAGAACCTGACCTCTTTCAATTTCAGTTCTCTGAACACCTCTGAGAAGTGCACCTACGTTATCACCGCACTCTGCATAATCAAGTGACTTTCTGAACATTTCAAGACCTGTAACAACAACCTTACGGATATCGTCTGTAAGACCAACGATTTCAACTTCTTCGTTAACGTTGATACGACCTCTTTCAACTCTACCTGTAGCAACTGTACCACGGCCTGTGATTGTGAATACGTCTTCAACAGGCATAATGAATGGCTTGTCAGCATCTCTCTCAGGAGTTGGGATGAATTCGTCAACAGCAGCCATAAGCTCGTGGATGCACTGATACTCAGGAGCGTTAGGGTCAGTAGATGCGCTCTGAAGTGCTACATAAGCAGAACCCTTGATGATTGGTGTATCGTCGCCAGGGAACTCATACTCGTTAAGAAGGTCACGAATTTCCATCTCTACGAGTTCGAGGAGCTCTTCGTCGTCAACCTGGTCAGTCTTGTTCATAAATACAACAATGTAAGGAACGCCAACCTGACGGGAAAGAAGGATGTGCTCTCTTGTCTGTGGCATAGGACCATCAGCAGCAGAAACAACGAGGATAGCACCGTCCATCTGAGCAGCACCTGTGATCATATTCTTAACATAGTCAGCATGGCCCGGGCAGTCAACGTGTGCATAGTGACGGTTTGCTGTTTCATATTCAACGTGAGCTGTGTTGATTGTAATACCTCTTTCTCTCTCTTCAGGAGCCTTATCGATATTAGCGTAATCAACGAAATCTGCCTCACCGTTAAGGTTAAGAACCTTTGTGATAGCAGCTGTAAGTGTTGTCTTACCGTGGTCAACGTGACCGATAGTACCAATGTTTACATGTGGCTTATTTCTTTCAAACTTTTCTCTTGCCATTTTTATAATCCTCCTTAGATTAAAATCTTGGTAGTTTTTATTGTAACAATTTTTTTACAAAATTGCAATAGGTTTTACTGAATAATTCAGTATTTTAGGTAATTTACCTGATTAGTCCTCTGACTTTTTACGCTTTGACATAATGTCTTCGGCAATAGACTTTGGAACTTCCTGATATGTGTCAGGTTCCATTACATACTGACCACGGCCCTGTGTCTTGGAACGCATATCAGTAGCATAACCGAACATTTCAGAAAGAGGAACATGAGAGTTGATACGCTGTGCGTTCCCAACAGCCTCCATACCCTGAATCTGACCACGACGGGAGTTAAGGTCGCCGATAACATCGCCCATATACTCCTCAGGTACAATAACTGTAACCTTCATAAGTGGTTCAAGAAGAACAGGGTCAGCCTTTCTCATAGCTTCCTTGAATGCCATAGAACCGGCAATCTTAAATGCCATTTCGGATGAGTCAACTTCGTGGTAAGAACCATCGTAAAGCTCAACCTTACAGTCAACAACATTGTAGTTGGCAAGAACACCGGAGAGCATTGCGCCCTGGATACCTTGGTCAACAGCAGGGATGTATTCCTTAGGAATAGCACCACCCACAATGGAGTTAACAAACTCGTAGCCCTTGCCCGGGTTTGGTGAAACACGAATCTTAACATGACCGTACTGACCTTTACCACCGGACTGACGAGCATATTTCATATCAACATCGGCATCCTTACGGATTGTTTCCTTATATGCAACCTGTGGAGCACCGATGTTAGCCTCTACCTTAAATTCACGGAGAAGTCTGTCAACGATAATTTCAAGGTGAAGCTCACCCATACCGGCAATGATTGTCTGACCGGTTTCGTCATCTGTGTAAGCCTTAAATGTTGGGTCCTCTTCTGCAAGCTTTGCAAGAGCAATACCCATCTTTTCCTGACCTGCTTTTGTCTTAGGTTCAATAGCAACCCTGATAACAGGCTCTGGGAATTCCATAGACTCAAGGATGATTGGGTGCTTTTCGTCACAAAGTGTATCACCTGTTGTTGTGTTCTTAAGACCAACAGCAGCGGCAATATCACCGGAATAAACTGTGTCAATATCTTTTCTGTTGTTTGCGTGCATCTGAAGGATACGACCAAGTCTTTCGTTCTTATCCTTTGATGCGTTGTAAACTGTTTGACCTGCGTTAACTACGCCGGAATAAACTCTGAAGAAGCAGAGCTTACCAACATATGGGTCAGTTGCAATCTTAAATGCAAGAGCTGCAAATGGCTCTTCGTCAGAAGAATGTCTTTCGTCCTCTTCCTCTGTGTCAGGGTTGATACCCTTGATAGCAGGGATGTCAACCGGTGCAGGCATATAGTCAACAATGGCGTCAAGCAAGAGCTGAACACCCTTGTTACGGTAAGAAGTACCGCAAGTAACAGGAACCATATCGTTAGCAATGGTTGCCTTACGAATAGTAGCTTTGATTTCCTCTACTGTAAGCTCTTCGCCCTCGAAATATTTTTCCATAAGAGCGTCGTCCTGCTCGGCAACAGCGTCAATGAGCTGTTCGTGATACTTTTCAGCAAGCTCCTTCATATCCTCAGGAATTTCTTCCTCTCTTACATCCTCGCCGAGGTCGTCATAGTAAACCTCTGCCTTCATTGTAACAAGGTCGATGATTCCCTTAAACTCGTCCTCAGAGCCGATAGGAAGCTGAATTGGAACTGCGTTACAGCTGAGTCTTTCCTTCATCATTTCAACAACTCTGTAGAAGTCTGCACCCATAATGTCCATCTTGTTGACATAAGCCATTCTTGGAACCTTATAGTTATCAGCCTGTCTCCAAACTGTTTCAGACTGTGGCTCAACACCACCCTTAGCACAGAGAACTGTAACTGAACCGTCGAGAACACGAAGTGAACGCTCAACCTCAGCTGTAAAGTCAACGTGACCGGGTGTGTCGATGATGTTGATACGATGTTTCTTCCAGAAACAGGTTGTAGCTGCGGATGTGATTGTAACACCACGCTCCTGCTCCTGAACCATCCAGTCCATGGTGGCAGCGCCATCATGAGTTTCACCAATCTTATGGTTGATACCTGTGTAATACAGGATTCTTTCGGTAGTAGTTGTTTTACCGGCGTCAATGTGAGCCATGATACCGATATTTCTTGTCATTTCAAGTGAGACCTGTCTAGCCATAATTATCCTCCTTTATTTAATATTTTTGCTAAGCAACTTTTACATTACCATCTGTAATGTGCGAAAGCCTTGTTAGCTTCTGCCATCTTGTGAGTGTCTTCACGCTTCTTAAATGCACCGCCTGTGCTGTTGATGGCGTCGAGGATTTCACCGGCAAGTCTTTCCTTCATTGTTCTTTCGGAACGATTTCTGGAATATGCTGTAATCCAGCGAAGACCGAGTGTCTGTCTTCTTTCCGGTCTAACTTCCATTGGAACCTGATAAGTAGCACCACCTACACGGCGAGCCTTAACTTCGAGAACCGGCATAACATTTTCCATAGCGGCCTCAAAGGTTTCCAGTGGATCTTTACCTGTCTTTTCCTGAATGATGTCAAATGCACCGTAAACAATCTTCTGTGCAACACCCTTCTTACCGTCAAGCATAATGTTGTTGATTAGACGGGTAACTAACTTTGAATTATACATTGGGTCTGGCAAAACATCACGTTTTGCGATTGAGCCTCTTCTTGGCACTTTACTTCCCTCCTTCACAATATTTGAGATATCATAGGTACTCGAAAGCGACAAACTCCCGTACTGCCAACAGAGACTCTATACTATATATAAAGCTCTGCATATGCAGTAACTAATAAACTTTTTATGGGTTATTTGTCAATTCCTTATTTACCTGCTTTTGGACGCTTTGCGCCATACTTTGAACGAGCCTGATTTCTGTTAGCAACGCCCTGAGCATCAAGTGTGCCACGAACGATATGGTAACGAACACCAGGAAGGTCCTTTACACGGCCACCACGAATAAGAACAACTGAATGCTCCTGAAGATTGTGACCTACGCCGGGGATATAGGAACTAACTTCAATACCGTTAGAAAGTCTTACTCTGGCAATCTTTCTCAGAGCTGAGTTAGGCTTCTTAGGTGTAGCAGTTGACACTTTGGTACATACGCCTCTCTTCTGTGGGGAAGCATTGTTTGTAGCAACTCTCTTCTGTGAGTTCCAACCCTTTAAGAGAGCAGGTGCCTTTGCCTTCTTTTCAGTAACTTCTCTACCCTTGCGAACAAGCTGGTTAAATGTTGGCATTATTTTCCTCCTTCTTTATTTATTTCGGTTTTACCGATATTCCCATGTGGGAAAGCAGGAAAGGTTGTCCAAACGGACGCAATTATCCCATTCCACGCTTCTTCAAGTTTATCACAACTGTTACAACTTTGTCAACAATTATTTTTACGATTTTGCCGTAATTTTTAAGTTTTTTTGGTATTTGTAAAAGGGACTGTCGCAAATCACAGGATTCAGCGACAGCCCCCATATTTTATGTTTTAAATTTACTTTACCACTACATTACACTTTAGTGTTATACCATTCGTTTTTACGGTAATTACCGCCTTGCCCTTTTTCTTTGCAACTATCTTGCCGGCTGAATTTACTTTTACTACTGATTTTTTTGAAGATGTAAATGTAGCTTTGCCGATTTTTCCTGTTACCTTAAGAGTATAAGACTTCTCAGGCTTTAGTGTAAGTTTGGTTTTGCTCAGCTTTGGATTTCTTACTGTAACGATAAAGATCTTTGATACCTTATTATTTGTCACAGTGATTTTGGCTGTGCCTGCCTTTAGTGCAGTTACTTTGCCCTTGCTGTCAACCTTAGCGACTTTTGTATTACTGCTTTTGTATGCAGTTGCACCCTTGCCGTTATTTACTGTAGCGTTAACAGTTGTTGTGCCCTTTACATACAGATTAGCACTTGCCTTTGCAAGAGAAACTGTGGTTTTCTTTACTACAGGTGTTGTTTGGGTTGTTGGTGGTGTCGGAGTAGCCTCCTCAATAGGCTCGGCATTTATATATAGGTAAAAGCTTCCAGCGGCATAACCCTGTACAGTATATGTACCATCTCCGTTATCAGTCAAAAATTTTCTTTCCTCGGGTTTACCCGGTTTGCAGTAATAGGTATAATATGTAAATTTGTCTGTCAACACATTATATTCAGACACAATTTCCTTTAACACAATTGATGTGATTTTATACCCCTCTTTTGGTGCAAATGTTTTGCTCCCTAATTGACCAACTTGTTCTCCGCCCTTTTGTGGTTGCCTATTGAAATATTGGTCATCACTTACAACATTATTCACATCCCAAACAAACAGCTTATAACTTTCATCATATATATTTATTTCGCCTGTATGATAACTTATTGACTCAATATTTATATAAATATCATCTGTAACCTTTGGTATGAGAATATTGATGAGTCCCTTACCAATGCGTGTTGGTGTAATAACTGTACCGTCCCCCATAACTACTGTTACATTGAAAAAATAACTCTCGCAGTTTTCGCTGTAATCAGCATTGAACTTTACACCGGTGTAATAGCTTCCGCCTTTTTCAACCTCTGTGCTTTTATTGGTCAGGAACATCATATCTTCAAATTCACAATTACCATTACTTTGAATTATGTAATCGGTATAGGGATCGGAGTAATGTATTTTGCACATTTCTTTTTCTTCTGTTGCACCTGTATTGCTGTCGGCAAAAACAGTTGTTCCCGAAACAACAGACAAAGCCATTATCATCGTCAACATTATTGATACTAATTTTTTCATAACTTAACCTCCTCATATCCGACGATTAAACTAAAAAGTCGGACTACTTTACTTATTATTACACTAATATTATACTATTTTTAAAATAATAAGTATATATAAAATATTACCAATTTTTGTATCTTTTTTTGTATAGTGCTATATTTTTCAGGGCATTTATTCCAAAATTCGACTTTGTTTTTTGTACATTATTTCTACTAACATATTTTATGGTGTGTTAAAAGGCTGTCGCAAATCCAATGATTTGGCGACAGCCCCTCTGTATTTACATATTATATTAATCAAACTGCTGTGTTGACTGTGGCTGAATGTAGTTTTCCTCCAGCTCAACACCGTTGTACTTGTGCATACCTGTACCTGCAGGAATAAGCTTTCCGATGATAACATTTTCCTTAAGACCAACAAGTGGGTCAACCTTACCCTTGATTGCAGCGTCTGTAAGAACTCTTGTTGTTTCCTGGAATGACGCTGCGGAAAGGAAGGAATCTGTTGCAAGGGCTGCCTTGGTAATACCAAGGAGAAGCTGTGTGTAGGTAGCCTTCTTAAGACCCTCTTCACCGTTGTCGATTCTCTGTTGAATCTTCTTATTCTCGTAGATAACCTCGTTGCGGTCATAGTTCTGAGCGGCTAAGAAGCTTGTAGAACCTGCGTCCTCAACCTTAACCTTCTTCATCATCTGACGAACGATAACCTCAATGTGCTTATCGTTGATATCAACACCCTGTAAGCGGTATGTTGACTGTACTTCAGAGATAAGGTAGTCCTGAACAGCCTTTGGTCCCAGAATATCAAGTATATCGGCAGGGTTAACTGCACCGTCGGTAATCTTGTCACCGGCTTTGATAACCTGACCTTCTTCAACCTTAACTCGGAATCCGAAAGGAATGAGGTACTGTCTTTCTTCACCTGTTTCCTTATTATAGATAACTGCGTGACGGTTATTTTTGATTTCCTCAAATCTAACCTCACCGTCAATCTCGGAAATGATTGCAAGTGACTTTGGCTTACGAGCCTCGAACAGCTCTTCAACTCTTGGAAGACCCTGTGTAATATCTTCGGCAGATGCAACACCACCGGTATGGAAGGTTCTCATTGTAAGCTGAGTACCCGGTTCACCGATAGATTGAGCTGCGATAATACCAACAGCCTCACCAACAGTAACAGGCTGACCGTTTGCAAGGTTGGAGCCGTAGCACTTCTTACAAACACCGTGCTTTGCGTGACAGCCAAGGATACTTCTGATTTCAATCTTTTCAACACCTGAGTTGATAATGATGTCAGCGTCATCCTCGCCCATCATCTTATCCTTTGAAACAAGAACATTTCCGTCCTCGTCACAGAAGTCGTGAACAAGGTATCTGCCCATAAGTCTTTCCTTAAGACCTTCAATAACATTGTTGCCTGCCTTAATATCAAAGATTTCAAGACCTTCGTCAGTTCCGCAGTCGTCCTCACGAATGATAACATCCTGAGAAACGTCAACAAGACGTCTTGTAAGATAACCGGAGTCGGCAGTACGCAGGGCTGTATCTGCAAGACCCTTACGAGCACCACGGGAGGAAATAAAGTATTCCATAATGTTCAGACCCTCACGGTAGTTAGCTCTGATTGGGATTTCAATAGTTTTACCTGATGTGTTGGCGATAAGTCCACGCATACCGGCAAGCTGACGAATCTGTGACATACTACCACGGGCACCGGAGTCAGCCATCATATAGATTGGGTTGAACTTGTCAAGGTTGCCCTGAAGCTTTGCTGTAACATCATCTGTTGCCTTTTCCCATACCTTGAGGACATCCTGATAACGCTCATCATCAGAACGGAAGCCCATCAGGTATTCGTTGCGGATTTCATCAATCTGTGCCTCGGCATTTGCAATGATTTCGCCCTTTTCAGGTGGGATTTTTGCATCACAAACAGCAACTGTAATAGCACCTCTTGTGGAATATTTGTAGCCCTGTGACTTAATATCGTCAAGAACTCTTGAAGTTACATCTGTACCGTGAACTCTGATGCAGGCGTCAATAATCTGACCCAACTGCTTTTTGCCCACCAAGAAGTCAATTTCAAGCTTGAATTTATTTTCGTCAACACTTCTGTCAACAAAGCCCAAATCCTGTGGAATAGGATTGTTGAAGATAATTTTACCAACGGTTGTATCAATGATACCGTGTTCTGTTACTCCGTTGATTTCTCTTGACATTCTCACCTTAATTTTTGAGTGAAGTGTGAGAACGCCTGTCTGATAAGCCATCATAGCCTCGTTTACATCACGGAATACCTTGCCTTCGCCCTTTTCTCCGTCCTTATCAAGTGTAAGGTAGTAGGAGCCGAGAATCATATCCTGTGTAGGAACACAAACAGGGCGTCCGTCGGAAGGCTTTAACAGGTTACCTGCTGCAAGCATAAGGAACCTTGCCTCTGCCTGTGCCTCTGCTGAAAGAGGTACGTGAACAGCCATCTGGTCGCCGTCAAAGTCGGCGTTGTAGGCTGTACATACAAGAGGATGAAGTTTTAAGGCTCTACCCTCAACAAGTACAGGCTCAAATGCCTGAATACCAAGTCTGTGAAGTGTAGGAGCACGGTTAAGGAGAACAGGATGACCCTTGATAACAACCTCAAGTGCGTCCCAAACCTCAGGCTTTGCTCTTTCAACAGCCTTTCTTGCGGCTTTAATATTTACAACTGCCTTTGTTTCAACAAGGCGTTTCATAACAAATGGTTTAAACAGCTCAAGCGCCATTTCCTTAGGAAGACCGCACTGGTACATCTTCAGCTCAGGACCGACAACGATAACTGAACGACCGGAGTAGTCGACACGCTTACCAAGAAGGTTCTGGCGGAATCTTCCCTGCTTACCCTTAAGCATATCGGAAAGCGACTTTAATGCACGGTTGTTAGGACCTGTAACAGGTCTGCCCTTTCTGCCGTTGTCAATAAGTGAGTCAACAGCCTCCTGTAGCATTCTCTTTTCGTTTCTGATAATGATGTCGGGAGCTTCAAGCTCAAGAAGTCTTGCAAGACGGTTGTTTCTGTTGATAACTCGTCTGTAAAGGTCATTAAGGTCTGATGTTGCAAAACGACCGCCGTCAAGCTGTACCATTGGTCTGATGTCAGGGGGAATAACAGGAACAACATCAAGAATCATCCACTCAGGTCTGTTGCCTGACTGACGGAAGGATTCAACAACCTCTAACCTCTTTAGAAGTCTGATTCTCTTCTGACCTGATGCACCCTCAAGCTCTTCGTTAATCTGGGCGGAAAGTTCGTCCAAATCAATTTCACAAAGCAATTCCTTGATTGCCTCGGCACCCATACCCGCCTTGAAGTCGTCCTCGTACTTTTCGTACAAATCTCTGTACTCGGTTTCAGAGAGAATCTGCATCTTTGTGATTTCTCTTGCATCGCCGGGATCAATTACGATATAGGATGCAAAATAGAGAACCTGCTCCAAGGATTTTGGTGAAATGTCAAGCATAAGGGAAATTCTTGAAGGGATACCCTTAAAGTACCAAATGTGAGAAACAGGGGCTGCAAGTTCAATGTGACCCATTCTTTCACGGCGAACCTTGGCTCTTGTAACCTCGACGCCGCATCTGTCACAAACCTTGCCCTTGTAACGGATTTTCTTGTACTTTCCGCAATGACATTCCCAGTCCTTTGTAGGTCCGAAAATTCTTTCGCAGAAAAGACCGTCCCTCTCGGGCTTAAGTGTTCTATAGTTAATTGTTTCAGGTTTCTTTACTTCACCGTATGACCACTCTCTGATACGGTCAGGGGAGGCAAGACCTATTTTAATTGAATCAAATACATTGTTTTCCATTATAAAACTGCCTCCTTCTTAATATTCGTCTGAACCGTAGTCGTCAAAATCCAACATATCGTCAGAATCCTCTACGATTGACTTTTCATCAAACATATTACCCTCTTCGGAATCCTCATCAAGAACAAAGCCGTCCATTGTGTTCATAACCTCGTCCTCTTCAAGGGTTTCGCTGTTGTCTGCAACAGGAATATCGTCGTCGTCAAACTCCTGCTTAAGGTCGATTTCGTTTTGATTTTCGTCAAGCACCTTAACATCAAGTGCAAGTGACTCAAGCTCCTTGATAAGAACCTTAAAGGATTCAGGAATACCCGGAGTTGGAATGTTCTGTCCCTTAACGATTGACTCGTAGGTCTTAACTCGTCCAACAACATCATCGGACTTAACGGTGAGGATTTCCTGCAATGTATAGGCTGCACCGTAAGCCTCAAGTGCCCAAACTTCCATTTCACCGAAACGCTGTCCGCCGAACTGAGCCTTACCGCCCAAAGGCTGTTGTGTAACAAGTGAGTATGGACCTGTGGAACGGGCGTGAATCTTATCATCAACAAGGTGATGGAGCTTTAAGTAGTACATATATCCAACGGTAACAGGGTTGTCAAATCTTTCACCTGTTCTGCCGTCAACAAGCCATGTCTTACCGTCCTCGCTGTATCCTGCGTCCTTTAAGCATTGGAAAATATCCTGCTCGTGAGCACCGTCAAATACAGGAGTCATAATTTTCCAGCCAAGAGCCTTAGCGGCGTAGCCAAGGTGAACCTCAAGCACCTGACCGATGTTCATACGAGAGGGAACGCCCAGAGGGTTAAGAACGATGTCAAGAGGTGTACCGTCAGGTAGGAACGGCATATCCTCCTGTGGAAGGATTCTTGAAACAACACCCTTGTTTCCGTGACGACCTGCCATCTTGTCACCAACAGAGATTTTTCTCTTCTGTGCAAGGTAAACACGAACAACCTTGTTTACGCCCGGCTGTAATTCGGATGCGCTGTCTTCACGGGTAAATACCTTAACATCAACAACGATACCACATTCACCGTGAGGAACTCTCAGGGAGGTATCTCTTACCTCTCTTGCCTTTTCGCCAAAGATAGCACGAAGGAGTCTTTCCTCGGCTGTAAGCTCTGTTTCACCCTTTGGAGTTACCTTACCTACAAGAATATCTCCCGAGCGAACCTCGGCACCAATGTGGATAATACCGTTTTCGTCCAAATCCTTAAGCATATCCTCGCCCACATTTGGAATATCACGGGTGATTTCCTCGGCACCCAGCTTGGTGTCACGGGCTTCTGTTTCGTGTTCTTCTATATGAATAGATGTGTAAACATCATCACGAACAATTTTTTCGTTGATGAGAACAGCATCCTCGTAGTTATAACCTTCCCAAGTCATAAAGCCGATAAGGGCATTCTTACCAAGTGCAAGCTCACCGTTATCAGTTGCAGGACCGTCTGCAAGAACCTCGCCCTTCTTAACCCTTTGACCTCTGTCAACAACAGGAATCTGGTTGATACAGGTACTCTGGTTGGAACGAAGGAACTTGATAATGTCAAAGGTCTGAATTCTTCCGCTGTCGTACTGAACACGGATGTTGTCTGCGGAAACGCTGAGAACAACACCGTCCTCCTCGGCAAGAACACAAACTCCTGAGTCAACACCTGCCTTGTACTCCATACCTGTACCAACGATTGGTGACTCGGTAACAAGGAGCGGAACAGCCTGACGCTGCATGTTAGCACCCATCAAAGCACGGTTTGCGTCGTCGTTTTCAAGGAACGGAATTAGAGATGTAGCAACAGAAACAACCATCTTTGGAGAAATATCCATAAAGTCAAATTGTTCAGGTGGAAGTTCAACAAATTCTTCCTTGCATCTGCCGACAACCTTTTTGTTGATAAAGCGTCCGTTTTCGTCCAAAGGCTCGTTAGCCTGTGCAACGGTATATTCGTCCTCAACATCAGCAGTCATATAGACAACTTCGTCTGTAACTGTACCTGTTGCCTTGTTAATCTTTCTGTATGGAGCCTCAATGAAGCCGTACTCGTTAATCTTGGCAAAGGTTGCAAGGTAGGAGATAAGACCGATGTTAGGTCCTTCAGGAGTTTCAATAGGACACATACGGCCGTAGTGTGTGTAGTGAACATCTCGAACCTCAAATCCTGCACGATCTCTTGAAAGACCGCCCGGGCCAAGGGCAGAAAGTCTTCTCTTGTGAGTTAATTCTGCAAGAGGGTTGTTCTGGTCCATAAACTGTGACAGCGGAGAACTACCGAAAAATTCCTTGATAGCTGCTGTTACAGGTCTGATATTTATAAGTGTATTAGGGGTGAGTGCCTCAGGGTCCTGTGCCTGAAGTGTCATTCTCTCCCTGATAACTCTTTCAAGACGGCTAAAGCCGATTCTGAACTGATTTTGAAGAAGCTCACCTACGCAGCGGATTCTTCTGTTGCCAAGGTGGTCAATATCATCAGTTACACCAATGCCCTGTGCAAGGGTGTTCATATAGTTAATTGTAGCAAATATATCGTCAATGGTAATGTAGTTTGGAATAAGCTCTGCCTTGCTGTCTGCAAGAATTTCCTTAAGCTCTTCTTCACTTTCACATTCGTCTAAAATCGGGAACAGTACAGTAGCTCTTACCTTTTCGTTAAGACCGCACTCTGTGTCGGCGTCAAAGTCAACATACTTACTGATGTCAACCATACCGTTTGAGATAATTCTTACAGGAGTTCCGTCATCTCTCTTGACAAATGCAAGTGAAACGCCTGCATCCTCAATTTCCATAGCCTTTTCTCTTGTAACAACCTCGTCTGCAAGTGCCATAACCTCTCCTGTTCTTGGGTTTGCAATAGGAGAAGCAAGAGTCTGTCCTATGAGACGCTGAGAAATGCCCAGCTTTTTGTTATATTTATATCTGCCCACTCTTGACATATCATATCTTCTGTCGTCAAATAACAGATTTGTAAGATGAGTCATTGCTGATTCTACTGTGGGAGGCTCGGATGGTCTGAGCTTTTTGTAAACCTCCAAAAGACCTTCTGCAGCATTGGTGGTAGTATCCTTTTCGATAGTAGCCTTGATTCTGTCGTCCAAGTCGAAGATATCAACGATTTCGCCGTCCTTACCTATTACGGTCAGGTCAACATCCTCAACGCTCCACTTTTCGCCGTTTAGTTCCTTTTCTTCCTTGTCCTTAAGCAAAGCCTCAAGACCGATAAGAGCACGGATGAAAACAGTGATAGGGATTTTTCTGTTCTTGTCAATACGAACATAGAAAACATCATTGATGTCGTTTTCGTATTCAAGCCAAGCACCACGGTTAGGAATGACTGTGGAGGAGTAAAGCTCCTTACCTGTTTTGTCATGCTCCATTTTGTAGTAAACACCCGGGCTTCTGACAAGCTGAGAAACAATAACTCTCTCTGCACCGTTGATAACAAAAGTACCGCTGTCAGTCATAAGAGGGAAGTTACCCATAAATACATTGGATTCCTTAATCTCCCCTGTTTCTTTATTAATCAGCCTTGCTGTTACTCTAAGCGGTGCCGAGTATGTGGCATCTCTTTCTTTACATTCAATAACTGAATAGTTTGGCTTATCAACATCCAGCTCGTAATCCATAAAATCAAGAACAAGGTTGCCTGTGTAGTCGGTTATGCCCGAAACATCTTTGAAAACTTCCCTAAGTCCTTCATTTAGGAACCACTGGTAAGACTTCTTTTGAATATCAAGAAGATGAGGCATTGGGATAACTTCATCAATCTTGCCAAAAGACATTCTTTCGTTTTTGCCAAGCTTAACTGGTTTGACATCTACCACTTTAGTTCACTCCTTCTGTATATTTGCCATATATATTTGCTATGCAAGTACCATTTGCTATCTAAATCCTTAAATATTGCCACTTGACATTTTAAAAAACTTGTGGTAATATTCACCCATAAAAGAGGGTAAAAGCGATAGTACCTCATAATATTATGCCAAAACATTATACAGGAGTTTTGTACTAAAGTCAAGGGATTTTTGCAAAAGAAGCAAAAATCTTTATTTTTTTCCATAAAAACAGCCTTTCAAAGCATTTTTCACTTTGAAAGGCTAATTTTTTGACCTTAACTACACACCCGGTGGTGTTGTTAGTTTTAGATTTTATTTATCTGTTGACAATTATCCAAAATTTA
This sequence comes from Oscillospiraceae bacterium, assembly GCA_029225165.1. Classification (GTDB taxonomy): domain Bacteria; phylum Bacillota; class Clostridia; order Oscillospirales; family Acutalibacteraceae; genus Ruminococcoides. The sequence goes on along the minus strand of JAQXVY010000035.1, from coordinate 5,627 downwards.
CTGTTAATCTCCAAAATACACCCTGTCAAGATAGTTTAACAATGGTTCGTTTAAGACGCTTTCAATCTCCTTTGGGGTGTCGGGGATACAGATGATTGTCTGCTTTCCGCTCCTTAAAATATATCCGTCAAAAAGTCCTACTTCATTTTTCAGCCTTTTGGGGATAATACCTGTGGAGGAATTTGCAAGTGCCTTTGAAAAAACATTTGAAATTCCCCTTATGTCATTATCCCTAAGTCCACCCACTATGAAAACAAGGTTCACGCAACCAAGGTCGTCCGTAAGCTGCATACCAAGGCTTTGGGGCGTGGTTGAGGCTGTTACGGTGTTTATCTCGTACCCTCTGACTGTCAGTATTTCTTCTAACTTTTTCTGGCACAGGGCGGTCTTTTTTGCAAGGTAAAAAATCACATCACATTTCATTTTGTCATTCCTCCCTGTTTTCTAAAATATCCTCTGTCACTTCCTCTGTTGTTTGAGGTACGGTGGTGTGGGTTTGAGTTGGCTTTTGAGTAGGCTTTTGAGTTGTCGCCTTTTGGGTTGTTGTCTTAGGCTTTGTTGCAGTTGGTTTTGTAGGGTGTACACGCTTAATTGATTTGTAAAGTGGTTTTACTGTCAAATTGCTGTGTACATTTTTGTAGGATTTATCCCATTTTACAAATACATATTTGTAATTGTAGCTCGCCGTCTTTTGAGGTGCTGACGGTGCCGAGGCAGAGCTTCCCTTTTTCACCCTTTGGGTTTTTATGGTCTTACCGCTTGCATTAAGGAATTTAACTGTGAAATACTTTGTTGCCGGCTTTGTAGCCTTTGTTGTAGAGGTCTTTTCTGTACTTGGCTTAGTTTTTTTGGTGGTAGAGGTTTTACTGTTTTTTGTTGAGGATGTTTCTGTGGTTGTGGTGGTTCTGTCCTCTACAAATTTACCGCCTGTCAGCCTTTGACTTCCCTTAAGCTTTCCACCGCCGTCGTACCAGTCAATATTACCCTTTTTGTACTCCGTCTTAAAGGATGTCAGCTTTGGCTGTGTACCGCCAAAGCGATAGTAGTAGTCGGATGGGAAATATGGGTGCTTGTTCTTTTCGGCATTTGCAACATTCACCTTTTCGCTTTCCCCTGTACGGGTTTTTCGGGCTACAACAACTGTTCTGTAATTGTCGTGCACCTCGTAGGAACAGGTGGAAAGTGTTATCAGCTTATCCTTTTCGTTAATGTCAACATCTGTATTAACAAGTGACCTTGCCCTTAGATTATATACAAAGTTCATAAACTCTGCATTGCTTGAAAAGTCACCCTGCATATAGTTAAAGTAGTCGGGATGATTTTTGTCACCTGTTGTCTTAAACACAGAAATAATCTTGTAAACAGATTCCCCTGCGTCAGGAGTTGTAAAGGTTACGGTTGGACTTTTTTTGTAAAAATCCATATCAATAGAGGTTTTTCCGTATTTCAGCAGATTTGAAAACATACTGCCGTCCATCATATGATGTCCGTGCATAACAACATTTTTGCTCTTCTCGCCCTGCTGACAACGGAAGTCGATAAAAATACTTCCGTATTCCGAGTAGTTTTTCTCGTAATTGTTGTAAAGGTAATACTGGCTGTCCAGAGTATCACCCTTGTGGTAAAGCACAGGGTAATCTATTTTTGTGTGGGGAACATTTATCCAACCTACAATTTCGCTGTTAATTTTCTTTAGCTTTTTGAAGTTTTTAATTTTGTCCTCTTCTTTTACATTTTTTGAGGTATCACCGTCATAGTAAATGGACTGAATTTCAGACTGAATTGCTGTGTTTTCCGCCGACTTATAAACGCTGTTGTAAAGGAGATAAACACCGGCAACTACAAACACAACAACCGCAACATTTCGTACAGTTTTCCGCACTACCTCTCGTCTGTCGTCGGTGAGAAGAGGTATGTATCCCTTGATAAATCTTTTACTTTTGCTGTCGTATTCTCTGACAATAAAAGGCTCGCAGGAGGATTTTTTCTCCTGCAATATTTTATCGGCAGAACACAAGCTGTCCTTGTCAATACTTTCCAATGCAAGGAAATCAACGGAATCGGCACTAAATACAAAACCGTACTGTGTGGTATAGACAGGGATTTTCTTCATATGGAATGTTTTTTCCCTAAGGTACTTCCACCTTGCTTTGATACCAAAGACAAAGGACTTTACCTTTGGCTTAAACTTGGCAAATGCCACTTCTAACTTTGTGACATCCTTTTTGTTCAGTAGTTCCTTGTCCTTTTCTGAAATTTCAAAGGTTTTCTTCTCTATTTCCTGCTCTTTTGGAAGTCCCTCTCTGTTCTGATTCAGCCTTTTTTCAAGAAAATCTATGGTGTCTGCATAAATGCACCTAAACTTTCTTTCCGTTGAACAAAAGCCTTTTGTGACAATCTGCTCAATGTTTTCTTCCCTTTCAAAAAGCTCCTTGACGGCTTTTTTAAGGCACTTCGGGTTCACCTCATAGGTTAAGTCAAAGCCATCTGTAGCATTTTGAGCCTCTTTCAGCACAGGAGTACGCATATTCACTTGTATTTCTTCATTGAGAAGTAAAAGTATCTTCATTTTGCATCTCCACAAAATTAATGTGTGTTAAGGGGTAATGTTTGTTATCTTAAGGTTACTTACTGCCCTTTCTATCATTTCATCAAAGCCTGCTTTTTCTTCAGCCTCTTTTACATATTTTAACACAGGCTTTGTTCTTGGGTGCTTTGGTGTAAATACTGTACAGCAATCCTCATATGGCTCAATAGAAATATCAAATGTATCAATTTTTCGGGAGATTCTTATAATCTCCTCCTTATCCATACCGATAAGAGGTCTGAACACCACCATATCTGATGCCTCATCTGTTGTTACAATGGCGGGCATTGTTTGGGAGGCTACTTGACCAAGACTTTCACCTGTAATCAGGCAGGAGCTGTTTGTGTCCTTGGCAATCCTTTGAGAAATCTGCATCATCAGTCTGCGCATAATAATTGTGAAAAGTTCCTCGGGGCAGTCGTTCTTGATTTTCTCCTGAATTTCAGTAAAGGGAACTGTGTACATTGTGATGTTTCCTGCATAGGCAGACACCTTTTTCAGCAGTCTTACAACCTTATCCTCTGCCCTTTGGGATGTGTATGGAGGGGATGCAAAGTGAACGGCATTCAGCCTTAAACCACGCTTTGCCATCATCCAAGCGGCAACAGGAGAATCAATACCTCCGCTTATAAGGATTGTTCCGTTTCCGCTGGAGCCAACAGGAACACCACCGGCACCCTTTATTACAGATGCGTGAATATATGCACCAAGGTCACGCACCTCAACAGTTACCTGAACATCAGGGTTATGCACATCAACGGTAAGGTGGTTATGATTTTGCAGTATAATACCGCCTAATTCACGGCAGATTTCAGGTGATTTCAGGGGGAACTTCTTGTCGCTTCGCTTTGCCTCAACCTTAAAAGTAGATGCGCCCTCAAGGGTTTCCTCAAGGTATTTTAATGCAACCTCTGTAATACTCTCCATATTTTTCTCGGCAACAGCCGCCCTGTGGAATGCCACAATGCCGAAAACCTTGCTTATTCTTTCGCAAATTTCGTCAATATCTGCATCCTCATCAAGGGGCTCAACACGGATTGTTGACTGTGACGAGGTTATTTTGCAACGGTCAGCACCACGCAAAGCGTTTTTCATATTTTTAATAAGCATACTTTCAAAGTTCTTGCGGTTAAGACCCTTTAGTACAATTTCTCCAACCTTTATCAAAACAATTTCTTTCATATTATTTCTCTCAATCCTCTAAAATTTCACAAGGCTTTCAAGTCCTGACTTTAAGCCCTTTACAAACATATCAACATCTTCTTTTGTGTTGCTTTCACAAAAGCTGATTCTAAGCGCAGAGTTTATTCGTCGGTTGTCATATCCGTAGGCGCTCAGCACATGGCTAAGCTCACCCTTGTGACAGGCTGAGCCTGAGCTTACACATACATCAAAATTATCGGATAGATAGGAAAGCATAGTTTGACTCATAACACAATTGGTTGATATGTTCATTATATAGGGAAAGTCACCGCTGTTTGTGACGATTCCCTGAATATCCTCTAAATTTTCTTTCAAATACTGATTTAATTCTTTTACCTTTTGGTAGTTTTCATCTATATTAAACTCTTCCACAGCCTTTGCAAATGCTCCGATTAGCGGTAATGCTTCTGTTCCGGGGCGGAGCTTGCCCTCCTGCATACCGCCAAAGGCTCTCGGCAAAATCCTTGTGCCTTTTTTCACATACAAGGCTCCCACACCCTTTGGCCCGTGCACCTTGTGGGCTGACACTGTGAGCAAATCACAGCCGATTTTCTTAACCCGACAGCTTAGTTTTCCGTAACCCTGAACAAAATCCGTGTGGAATAATGCAGGGGCTTTCTTCCTCTTTATTATAGCCGGGATTTTTTCTATTGGTATTACAAGTCCGGTTTCATTGTTCACCGTCATTGCAGAAACAAGTATGGTTTTTTCATCAATAGCGTCGGCAAATTGCTGTGGAGTTATCTCGCCGTTTTCAGGCTTAATATAAACAACCTGAAAGCCCTGTTTTTCCAGCTCCTTAACCGACTCCAAAACAGAGGGATGTTCTACGGCTGTTGTGACGATTTTGTTGCCCTGTCGCCTTTTTGCGTTGACCGCCCCAAAAATTGCAAGGTTGTTTGCCTCTGTACCCCCTGAGGTGAAGAAAATCTCCTTTTCCTCCGCTCCTACCGATGTGGCTATAACCTTTCTTGCATTTTCCAAGATAAGGGATGCATCATACCCCATATTGTGCAATGAGCTTGGGTTGCCAAAGCTCTTTGTCATTATATCATATGCAGTTTTTGCTACATTTTCACTTACTACTGTGGTTGCGCTGTTATCAAGATAATACATTTATTATTCCTCTTTTGCGTTATACATCTTCATTATACAACAAAATTTCACTAAAGGAAATAGGAAAAACAAAATTCATATATCTATTCATATATCAATGTCCTTGGGTTAAGATAAAAACAGGTGATAATATGATTTCTAAACAAGAGTACAGTAAATTAGTGAAAAAATACAGCCACAAAAGTCCTATTTTCAAGGACTGTGCTTTGGCTTTCCTTTTTGGTGGAGGTATTTGCACCATTGGTCAGGGGTTTCAAAACCTTTATCAGTACCTTGGCTTTAACAAGGACGATGCAGGATGCTTTGTATCAGTTACTTTAGTGTTTTTAGGTGTTCTCATTACATTTATCGGTTGGTATGACAACCTTGCAAAATACGGCGGTGCAGGTACTCTTATCCCAATAACAGGCTTTGCAAACTCTATCGCCTCCCCCGCTATTGAATTTAAAAGTGAGGGACTTGTCCTTGGAATGGGTGCTAAAATGTTTGTAATAGCAGGGCCTGTACTTGTTTACGGCATCTCGGCATCTGTAATATGCGGAATTATTTTGCATATACTATCACTTTTCGGAATAAAACCGCTGTAAAAATTTTTATTGCTAAACCAAGGAACTGAAAGATGAATAAGGTTCTTTACACATACCCCCCTCTGTCATTCTGAGGGAGTGAAACGACTGAAGAATCTGAAAGGAAAGCAGTATTGCATTAACCGACAATATCA
>JAQXVY010000034.1 GCA_029225165.1 Oscillospiraceae bacterium | reverse complement strand
TCTTGGGTTGATTTTATTTTATTTTATTTTTTTTTTGTCTTTTGTCTTTTTTTTTTTTTTTTTTTTTTTTTGGTCGGTAGTGATTTTGTCGCCGACCTTTAATAATGCGTTAACATAAATATTATACAAAAACCGCACGGTTTTCGGGAAGGGCTTGATGTTAGGTCCGCGGAGGATTTCAACATCCTTTGCCTCTTCAGCCGAAGCAGGTGCATCAATCATATTATCGTTAATAAGGAACTTTTCGGGTAAGGTAATACCGCTTAAGTCGGTGTCTAAAGTTCGCGGGTCGGTTAAATAACCGGTGAGAGCCGCTGCGGCGGCAGTTTCGGGGCTGACGAGGTATACACCTGCATCAGCAGTACCGGAACGTCCCTCAAAATTACGGTTAAAGGTACGCAATGAGATACCTTTTGAGTTGGGTGACTGACCCATACCGATACAAGGACCGCAGGCAGATTCCAAAATTCTTGCACCGGCTGCAATAAGGTCGCCAAGTGCGCCGTTAAGTGCCAGCATATTAAATACCTGCTTTGAGCCCGGTGCAATAGCAAGTGAAACATTTTCAGCAACAGTCTTGCCCTTTAAGATGTGAGCAACTGTCATCAAATCTCTGTAAGATGAGTTTGTACAGGAGCCAATGCAAATCTGGTCAACCTTCTGACCTGCAAGGCTTTCAATAGTCTTGATGTTGTCAGGGGAATGTGGACAGGCAGCCATTGGCTTTAATGTAGAAAGGTCAATGTCGATAACCTCGTCATAAACTGCGTCCTCGTCCGGAGAAAGCTCAATCCAATCCTCCTCACGACCCTGTGCCTTAAGGAATTCCCTTGTCAGCTCATCGGATGGGAAGATAGATGTTGTTGCACCAAGCTCAGCACCCATATTTGTAATTGTTGCTCTTTCGGGGACAGAAAGTGTCTTAACACCCTCACCGCCGTATTCAACAATTTTGCCAACACCGCCCTTAACGGACATAATTCTCAAAACTTCAAGAATAATATCCTTAGCGGCTACCCAAGGGTTAAGCTTGCCTGTAAGGTTTACTCTAACCATCTTTGGCATTGTGATGTAGTAAGCACCGCCGCCCATGGCAACAGCAACATCAAGTCCGCCGGCACCCATAGCCAACATACCGATACCACCGCCTGTAGGTGTGTGGGAGTCAGAACCGATTAAGGTTTTGCCCGGCTTGCCGAATCTTTCAAGGTGAACCTGATGACAAATTCCGTTACCCGGCTTACTGAAATAAATGCCGTGCTTTTTACAAACAGACTGAATAAATCTGTGGTCGTCAGCATTTTCAAAGCCTGTCTGAAGTGTGTTGTGGTCAATGTAAGCAACAGATTTCTCTGTTTTAACACGAGGTACTCCCATAGCCTCAAATTCAAGGTAAGCCATAGTACCTGTTGCGTCCTGTGTCAAGGTTTGGTCAATTCTAAGACCGATGTCTGTGCCCTTGATCATTTCACCGTCAACAATGTGTTCTTTAATAATTTTTTCTGCCAGTGTGTAACCCATAGTGATTTCTCCTTTTTAGTTTTCTTGTAATCTCTTTCTTCAGAAAAATTCTGCTAACAAGATAAAATACTCTATTATTATACAATATTTTTCCCCTTTAATCAATGTTAAATTTATAACAATTTAATTATTAGTGCCCAAATATAGGATAACATTCAGAAATTTTTTCTACAAAATAACAGTAATTTCTATTTTAATTGTATTTACATACTTGTTGTGATATAATCAATAACTGTGCAAAAATATAGATTAACAGTACAAAAATAAAGGAAATGATTGAATGGCTACAAGAGAGAATTTAAGAAATATCGCAATTATCGCCCATGTTGACCACGGAAAAACCACACTGGTTGACGAGCTGTTAAAGCAAAGCGGAACATTCCGAAGCAACGAGGTTGTGGAGGAGCGTGTTATGGACAGCAACGATATTGAAAGGGAAAGAGGAATTACAATTCTTTCCAAGACAACATCAGTTGTTTACGGCGACACAAAGATTAATATAGTTGACACACCGGGTCACGCAGACTTCGGCGGTGAGGTTGAGCGTATCCTCCAAATGGTTGACGGTGTTTTACTTGTTGTTGACGCATTCGAGGGCTGTATGCCACAGACAAGATTTGTTCTCAAAAAGGCTTTGGCACTTAAGAAAAAGCCACTTGTTGTTTTAAATAAAATCGACAGAGAGGGTGCTCGTCCCGAGGAAGTTGTAGACGAAGTGCTTGATTTGTTCATTGAGCTTGGGGCAGACGACGACCAGCTTGAATTTCCTGTTGTTTACTGCTCTGCAAAGGCAGGCTATGCATCCCTTGATTATAACGAAAAGGGCACTGATATGATACCTCTGTTCAAGAGTATTGTAGAGGAAATTCCTGCTCCTCAGGGCGACCCTGACGCGGGTCTGCAAATTCTTATCTCCAACATAGATTATGACGATTATGTTGGCAGAATAGGCGTGGGCAGAGTTGAAAGAGGTACTGTTAAGTCAGGTCAGGGTGCTGTTCTCTGCGGTATTGACGGTAGCCGAAAGAATGTTAAAATTCAAAAGCTGTATGAGTACGAGGGTCTTAACAGGGTAGAAACAGAGGAAGCAACCTACGGCGACCTTATCTGCATCAGCGGTGTTGGTTCAATCAATATCGGCGAAACACTTTGCTCCTACGAATGTGTAGAGCCACTGCCTTTTGTCAAGATTGACGAGCCTACCGTATCAATGAACTTTATTGTAAACAATTCACCCTTTGCAGGACGAGAGGGTAAGTTTGTAACATCAAGAAATCTCCGTGACAGACTCTTTAAGGAAATCGAAACAAATGTTGCCCTAAAGGTAGAGGAAACAGATTCCGCCGATACATTTAAGGTGTCAGGCAGAGGCGAACTTCACCTTTCTATCCTTATTGAAACTATGAGAAGACAGGGCTATGAATTTCAGGTTTCCCGTCCACAGGTTATTACAAAGGAAATTGACGGTGTTTTAAACGAGCCTGTTGAGGTTCTTATGATAGAAGTTCCCGACGAATATGTTGGCGCAGTAATGGAAAAGTTAGGCTCAAGAAAGGCAGAGCTTGTAAATATGGACACCAACGGAAGCGGTACAACACATATTGAGTTCCGTATTCCGTCAAGAGGACTTATGGGTTACAGACCTGAATTTTTGACAGATACAAACGGCAACGGTATTATGAATCATGTATTTGATGCATACGAGCCTTGGAAGGGTGAAATCATCACAAGACATCAAGGCTCACTTATCGCTTGGGAAACAGGTGATGCAGTAGCATACGGACTTAATGCCGCACAGGAGAGAGGTCGACTTTTCATAGGCGCAGGTGTTCCTGTATATGAGGGTATGATTGTTGGCGCATCTCCAAAGGCAGAGGACTTAACTGTAAATGTCTGCAAGAAAAAGCATATGACAAATACAAGAGCATCAGGCTCCGACGACGCACTAAAGCTTACACCACCGTCAATTATGTCACTTGAACAGTGTCTTGAATTTATCGGTGACGACGAGCTTGTTGAGGTTACTCCCGAAAATATCCGTATGAGAAAGACAATTCTTTCCCGTGAACAGAGAATGAAAAGCCAAAGCCGTAAAAAATAATGAACTATGTTATTCTTGATTTAGAGTGGAATGCCTCATTCAGCAAAAGGGACAAGCGTTATTACAACGAAATAATCGAATACGGTGCAGTCAAAACTGACGAAAACCTGAATATCATAGATACCTTTTCAATGCTGATTAAACCACAAATAGGCAAAAAGCTGAACTCCCGAATAAAAGAGCTTACCCACATAACAAACGAGGAGCTTGAAACCACCCACAACAGCTTTCAAACGGTTTCCGCATCCTTTGAGGAATTTTTGGGTGATGCTGTTTTGCTCACCTGGGGTACAAGCGACATTCACGCCCTAATGGAAAATTACGGCTACTACAATAAGGACAATCGACCCTCATTCCTAAAGTACTATTGCGACTTACAACTGTACTGCGAATTTGCCCTTGATAAGCACGACAAAGGAAAGCAAATGGGACTTTCCACCTGTGCAGAACTGTTAAATATTGACAGCGGAGAGCTAACATTGCACCGAGCATTAACAGACGCAGAGCTTAGTCTGCTGTGCTTTAAAAAGCTGTACGACAAGGAAAAAATAGGGAAGTACATCAGGAAGTGCGACAACGAGTTTTATCGCAAAATCACCTTTAAAACCTGTTTCATAACCGACATAAACAATCCCCTTATTGACAAATCAGAAATGAACTTTGACTGTCCAAAATGTAATCATAAGGCAAAAAGAAAAACAAAGTGGACAGTAAGAAACCGCTCATTCCGTGCAAACTTCCTATGCGAAAACTGTGGACACGAGTTTATGGGCAGAATTGTTTATAAACTTAGGTACGAGGGACTAAAGATAAACAAAAGGGCAATTCCAGTACCACCGCCAAAGGAAAAAGAGGAAGAAATCCAAAAAGTAAAAACGAATTAAGATTAGTCACTACCCAAGAAAGTCCATAGCTTTCTTGGGTAGTTTTGTTTTGAGTTTTGAGATTTTAGTTAAAACCGCTGTCATTCAGAGGAAATGAAGTGACCGAGGAATCTGAAAGGATAGCAGTAGTGCCTATATCTACACTGATAGGTTATAGGAAAGTATGATTTCCTAAAAAAATGAGTTGTAAAGGAAGGGGATTACCCGACAGGCTGGTTATGACAAGGGAATTTTCCATTTTCCACCCCCAAATTCCCCCATATTCATCATATTTTCAACACTACCCTTGACAAAACCTCATTAAAATAGTAAATTAAAAGGGTACAATTTATTGGGAGGTATTACAATGAAAAAACTATTGGCATTTGCTATCACAGTAGTTTTAATCGCAACTTGCCTTGTAGGCTGTGGCGGTTCAGACTCAAAGAGTGATAACAAACTTGAAACAGTAACAGAGGGTAAATTAACAATGGCAACAAATGCCGAGTTTCCACCATATGAATTTTATGAGGGTGAAAAGGTTGTTGGTATTGACGCAGAGGTTGCAGAGAAGATTGCAGAAAAGCTTGGTCTTGAGCTTGAAATCGCTGATGTTTCCTTTGACTCAATCATTCCCGGTGTTCAAAGCGGTAAGTACGATATGGGTATGGCAGGTATGACTGTTACAGACGAAAGAAAGAGAAGTGTTAATTTCTCCGATTCCTATGCAACAGGTATCCAGTCAGTTATCGTTAAGGAAGATTCCACTATTAAGTCCATCGACGACCTTGACGGCAAGAAGATTGGCGTACAGACAGCAACAACAGGCGACATCTACGCATCCGACGATTACGGCGAAGATAATGTAAAGAGATTTGAAAACGGTGCAGCAGCAGTTGCAGCTCTTACAGCTAACAAGGTTGACTGCGTAATTATTGATAACGAGCCTGCAAAGGCATATGTTGAGGCTAACAAGGGTCTGAAGATTCTTGACACAGAATATGCAGTTGAGGACTATGCAATCTGCTTCTCTAAGGACAGCGAGGAGCTTCAAAAGAAGGTAAACGATGCCCTTAATGAGCTTAAGAAAGATGGTTCAATTCAGAAGATAGTTGATAAGTACATCAACGCAGATTAATTATTTATACTAAGGCAATGTGGCTGTTGCAAAAAATTAATTTGCGACAGCCTTTGTTTTTATTAAGGGGTTCACTTTATGTGGGATGCTATTTGTAATTGGTTTGCAGATTTAGGCGACCAACTTTATTTTGTTTTTATTGAAAAAGACAGATACCAGCAAATGATCACAGGTCTTAAGAATACTCTGCTTATAACAGCAGGTGCGTTGATTGTTGGTGTTGTTATCGGTGTTGTAGTAGCCTCAATTCGTTCTTCCTATGACAAGAACAAGGAGTCTATGAAGCTTCGCAAGGGTGTGGGTTACTATGTTCTTACAGTTCTCAATGCAATTTGTAAGGTTTACCTAACCGTTATCCGTGGTACACCTGTTGTAGTTCAGCTGATGATTTCATACTTCATCATCTTTGTTTCGGCAAAGGACGGTGTTCCCGTTGGTATTTTTGCATTCGGTATCAATTCAGGTGCCTATGTTGCAGAAATATTCCGTGGAGGAATTATGGCTGTTGACAACGGTCAGTTTGAGGCTGGCAGAAGTCTTGGCTTTAACTATCTTCAAACAATGCGTCACATTGTTGTGCCACAGATGTTCAAGGCTGTTTTGCCAACCCTGTGTAACGAGTTTATAACCCTGCTGAAAGAAACCTCTGTTGTAGGTTATGTTGGTGTTATCGACCTTACAAAGGCAGGTAATGTTATTGCAGGCAGAACATATTCCTACTTTATTCCGCTTTTAACAGTAGCGGCAGTTTACCTTGTAATGGTAATGATTCTTTCATTCTTTGTAGGTAAGCTTGAAAGGAGGTTAAGAAAAAATGAGCGATAATGTATTAATAAAGGTTAACGACCTGAAAAAGCATTACAACGGCGGTGAGGTTAAAGCCCTCGACGGTGTAAGCTGTAATATAAACAGCGGAGAAGTTGTAGTTATCATCGGGCCTTCCGGCAGTGGTAAGTCAACTCTGCTACGCTCACTAAATCTCCTTGAAATCCCAACCTCAGGCACAATTTTACTTGATGATGTGGATATTACTAACCCAAAGGTAAACATCAATGTTCACCGTCAGAAGATGGGTATGGTGTTCCAGCACTTTAATCTTTTCCCCAATATGACAGTGCTTAAGAATATGACAATAGCACCAATGAAGCTCCTTAAAAAGTCCAAGGAAGAGGCTACAAAAACAGCAATGAATTTGCTGGAAAGAGTAGGACTTGCCGACAGGGCAGACGCTTACCCCGACCAGCTTTCCGGCGGACAAAAGCAGAGGGTAGCCATTGTAAGAGCCTTGTGTATGGAGCCGGAGGTAATGCTTTTTGACGAGCCAACCTCAGCCCTTGACCCTGAAATGGTAGGAGAAGTTCTTGATGTTATGAAAGAGCTTGCAAAAGAGGGTATGACAATGGTTGTTGTTACCCACGAAATGGGCTTTGCCCGTGAGGTTGCCGACAGGGTAATCTTTATGAGCGAAGGCACCATAGTAGAAGAGGGAACACCCGAAGAAATTTTCACATCTCCAAAAGAGGACAGAACAAAAGAATTTTTGAGATGTGTTCTCTAATTGGTTTTAATAACAAAAGTTTCACCCAAGCATACCGTACGATATGCTTGGGTGTTTTTTTACCCTATTTAATTCTAATTCAGAAAAATAACGCACTACAAGACCCATAAAAAGTACTTATAAAAAATAATTAGAACAAATGTTCTAAAAACTATTGCCTAATCTGTGAACATTCGCTACAATAATAATTGCTAAACAGGCTTAGCCCCAAATACCATTGTGAATTATTATGATTAAGATTAAGTTTAGGAAGTGAATGTATGAATTATAAGTTATGGGCAGAAGAATATTTAAAGGACGCACAAAAAATTAAAAGTGCAATAGATAAAGAGAAAGAAAACCTTAAAAATGCAAAAAAATTTGATGAAACACAGGAGATTAACAGGCGAATACAGATATTAAAGTCTATGTATTACGAATGTAAGCTGACAGCGTCACTGCTATCGGGAAAGGAATGTGAACAGGTTGCGTAACTCTGTTAATATGAATGAATATATTGACAATATGGTTTCCTACAAGCTGTACAACCAGTCCGGCATCTCCAATTCCAATGATGTAAATATGGCTAAGGATTTGCTATTAAACGCAATAGATACCGTCCTAACCGAAAAGCAAAAGAAGTATGTCGAAATGCACTACTTTATGGACAAGCCAATGAATCAAATAGCAAAGGAGCTTGGTGTTAATCCATCAACAGTAACCCGCACAATCCAGTCGGCAAAAAAGCGACTGTCAATCCTCAGCTTTTTTCTCAAATAAAACAAAGAGGACTATTCCGAAATGGATAGTCCTTTGAAATGTTATATTTTATCAAAAAGATAGCCAAAAATCTGATAGACCGAGTAGGCTTAGAAATGCCTACCGGTGTTCGTCATTTTGGCTATATAGGTAATATATCATATGAAAAAAGAAAAGTCAAGATAGTTGAATGTTTTTAGAAGTATTCAGCTATATCTCAAAATCCTCTTTACTGTATTTTTGCATTTCAGGAGAGCTTTCGGGGATTCTCAAGGTAGGGTTGTACCTGAATTTTCTGCACTTTCCCTTTTTAATACTTTTTTTAACCGTACAGATATATCCGCTTTGAGCATTGGCGGAATTATTGCAATATTCGCACTTTACTTCAATATTGTTTCCAAATAGTTTCATAATATCACCTATGCCTATTATAGACTTTATTTTATCCACTTGCAAGTATAAAAAGAATATTGTACAATAATTTTGGTGATATATATGAAAATAAACAGCAAAACAATGACCTTAAATGAAAATAAAGGTGTACCATTCCTCACATATAACAAACTTTCACAGATTGACTTTATTCGTCATGCCTTTTCAACAAAGCACGGCGGTGTGTCAACAGACGAATGGACATCAATGAACTTTGCCTTTTCCCGTGGCGATAACCCTGAAAATGTTATAGAAAACTACAAGATTTTTTCAGATGCAGTAGGCTTTGATTACAATTCCCTTGTTACATCAAGTCAAGACCACAACACCTATGTAAGACCTGTAACAAAAAATGAGTGTGGCATTGGCATATGGAGGGAAAAGGATATGCTTTCCGTTGATGCCCTAATTACAAATGAGCCAAATGTCACCCTTGTTACCCACTATGCCGACTGTACACCGCTTTTCTTTGTTGATACGGTAGGCAAAGCAATAGGACTTGCCCACGCAGGCTGGAGGGGAACTGTTGGCAGAATTGGGGAAGAGGTCATTAAAAAAATGACTTCCCTATACGGCACTAACCCAAAGGATGTTGTTGTAGCAATAGGTCCGGCAATTTCAAGGTGTTGTTACGAGGTGGACAGGGACTGTGCAGAAAATTTCTACAACCTAAAAGACCTTGACAACAGCAAATTCATTTTCCCGAAAAGTGACGGTAAATATATGATAGATTTGCTTGAAACAAACAGGCAAATCGTAATGAAAACAGGAGTAAAAGAGGAAAATATTGTCCTAAGCGACCTGTGTACCAAGTGCAACAGCGATTTATTGTGGAGTCACCGTGCAACGAATGGTCACAGAGGAACAATGTGCGCCTTTATGTGTATTGAAAAGTAGCTATGAGAGAATTAACAGTAGAAAAAAATGACGCAGGTCAAAGATTGGATAAATTTCTCTTAAAGAAATTTAAAACAATGCCAAAGTCAATGGCTTATATGTATATCAGAAAAAAATGTATAAAAATAAACGGCAAAAAGGCGTCACCTCAGGATTTTCTGTCCATTGGTGATGTGCTGACCTTTTATATCAAGGATGAATTTTTTGAGGATGTTAAAGAAGAAAATTATGAATTCCTTAAAGCACCAAAAACCCTTGATATATTGTACGAGGACGAAAATATTATCCTCATTGACAAAAAGCCGGGACTTATTGTACATCAGGACAAAAGCTATCACTTTGACTGCCTTGTACACAGGGTACAGCACTATCTTTACGACAAAGGAGAATATGACCCCAAAAATGAAAATTCCTTTGCACCGGCACTTGTAAACAGAATTGACAGAAACACAGGGGGAATTGTAATGGGTGCAAAGAATGCAAAGGCTCTCCGTATCCTTAACCAAAAATTAAAAGATAGAGAACTTCACAAATACTACCTCTGCCTTTTGATACAAAAGCCAAAGGAAGATAGTGGACTTCTTTCAGACTACCTTATCAAGGACGAAAGAACAAACAAAGTAAAGGTGCTGAAAAAGGAGGTAAAGGGCAGTAAAAAAATCCTCACAAAATATACCGTACTCCAAAGCAAAAACGGGCTTACCCTTTGCAGTGTTGATTTGCTCACAGGCAGAACTCACCAAATCAGAGCACATATGGCGTCGATAGGTTGTCCAATATTAGGTGACAATAAATACGGCGACAAAAAGCTGAACGAGAAGTACAGCCTTAACAGGCAATGCCTTTACAGCCACAGCATAAGCTTTGATTTTACAACAGATGCAGAGGAACTTAACTACCTTAACGGAAAAACCTTTACCGCACAAAACATATGGTTTATAAAATATCTTATGATGTGATTTATTCAGTGTTTCCCTTAATTTAAAGTAACCATTTTCACCTGATTGTATAGACTATACTGAGAGGTGGTTAAATGAGGTGTTGGAGATTACAGAGGAAGATTTATATATCCTTTGCACTGGGTTTGCTGATTGCCTCAATCTTTCCCAATTGGTTAATAACAGATTGTTGTGCAGTTATAATAATCCTTTTATCATTAACAGTTTGTCGGAGGTAATATGAAAGTAGTTTTGATTGAAAACCCAAGGTTTATCGGCACAGTACTTCGTAAAATTTACGGTATTAAAAAAGAAAAGCCACAGCAAACATAATATCGTTGTGATTATTCACAAACCGAACATATCAAAGGTATGCATAATGTACAAATTATGCGTACCTTTACTTTTTTTTATAAAAAATCATACATTTTTTGAATTTTTCTGTTATAATAGCATTGTATAATTACTAAGGAGGTAATTTTTATGAAACGCAAGGGATTTATTTCCTCAATTCTTATCATTGCACTTTTAACCTCTATGTTTGCTTGTATGTTCACAGTTCACGCTGTTACAGGCAATGCAGGAGAAACTGTGTATGTAAGAACAACTAACGGCACACCTACCTGTTATATGTGGTTGGATGCATCCGGTTCAAGCTCTCAGAACGCTGCATGGCCGGGCGTTAAAATGACAGAGGTAGAAACAAACATTTATGCATTCACATTGGACAAGTCCTACGACAAGGTTATTTTTATTGATAACGGCGGTCAGACAAAGGACTTTGATTACCAGGGCGACGGTATGCTTTATGACAAAGCAACAAAGAAGTGGGAACAGTACAAACTAAGCACAAACCCACCTGTAATTGCTTTCAGCAAAAAGGACGGAGCATCTTTCTCATCTGACACAGTAGATGTTAAGGTGAATCCGGGCAGTGCAACATCTGCTACATACAAAATTGACAACGGTTCTGCTGTTCCTTTTACAGGCGAAACAGTTGTAACTCTTGGTAACGGTGTAGCAGTTGGTTCAACAACAACACTTTATGTATCTGCAACTAACGAGTACGGTACAACCGAAAAGTCAATCACACTTTTAAAGAAAGAACCACAGAATGTAGGCGGTGGCGACGGCTCAACAAGTCCTTCCTGTGGCGGTTATTACGGTACAAACCCTGACGGTAAGGTTGGTGTAAGAAAGACTATCTCCATTGACGGTGACAAGTCCGACTGGAGCACTGATATGCTTATCGCACAGGGCACAGCAAACGACGACCCTCGTGTATATCGTGACAACTCAATGTACGAGATTCCTATTGACGACTATGCAATGTATGCAGCATGGGACAACGATAATCTCTACATTATGTACGAGATGTGTAATGTTCAGGACATAGTTGCTCCTAACGACGACTATCCGCTGTCACAGGGTACACTGTTCAAAACTCAGAACTGCCCTGTATTCCTCTACCTCTACACAGGCAAGGGAACAATCACAGACGGTACTACTGTTGACGGTGGCACACTATGGGGTTCAGGCATAACATTCGACACATATGTTGATACAGTTGTTGCTTTCTCAACAAACGGCTCTAACGGTCCTTTCATCTACACAGCTGACGACGACGGAAAGCTTGACGCTGACAACATTGTTAACAAGAACACAGGCATAAGCCTTGACTTTGGCAACGCAAAGGGTCTTTCCGGCGAGCTTTGGGGTATTGATGGCGGTTACGGTCAGTACCACAACCGTGTTCTCGGCGATATGTTTGACTCTTCATCAGATTGGGTTGACTTCTATGCAAAGGGCCATGACAGCAAGATGGACTTCTTCTACGAGATGTCTATTCCACTTGAAAGCCTCAACCTTTCTGCTTCCGATATCGAAAACACAGGTATCGGCGTTATGAAGGTTTCTACATTCGGTACATCAGGTATGGACTGCTTACCTTATGACCCATCAATGAACGACAATGCTGACCAGGCTTCAACCACTACTCAGGAGTTTAACTCACACGAAAAGGAAGACGACGACCACATCACAGTTCCATTTGCTCGTGTAGGTAAGCTTTTGTCAAACGACCCACAGCCTACAACTACACAGACTCAGCCTACAACAACTCAGACTCAGCCTACAACAACTTCTACAACTGAGCCTACAACAACATCAACAACACAGCCAACATCCTCACAGCCTACATACCAAATGGGCGATGTAAACGGTGACGGCGGTATTGATGTTGCAGACGCAACAATTTTGCAGAAGTTTATCAATTTCTTACCTGTTACAATCCACGAAGAGGTTGCAGATGTAAACGGTGACAGACGAATTGATGTTCGTGACGCAACAGCAATTCAGAAAAAGGTTGCAGGTTATAATGCATTTTAACTGACAACAGAATGAATTATCAATAATCATCAGGCGGACAGTTTTTCTGTCCGCCGTTTTTTTATCTCTTTCTGTTATCAATATTTTCTCGCCTTATATAATTTTGATGATATATAGTAGTCATAATTTCCCCGTAGCCTTAATATCATTAATATATAAAAGCTTTGCTAACTCCAAAATTAGTTGTAGAGCAAGAAGGAGAGTAATTATGGAACTTGAAAATAACATTAAAATTTCAGGAAGAGATACCCTAATGAGTCAGGCAATTGAGGAGCCTGTTGATATTGACGTCACACTTCCCGACTATTGCCCTGATATAGAAAAAATACTAAAATGCACCCTTGTACCTCAAATTTTCTCACGGAATATTTCCGGCGGAGTTCTTGAAATTGAGGGAGCCTCAATCGTTAAGGTTATGTATGTTGACAGCGTTCGCAAAACTCTGCGTACAAGCCAACAGGTTGTGCAGTTCAGCCGTGCAATTAATATTAAGGATTTTCCGGAGAATCACTATCTGGATACAGTTGCCACAGCCGAATACATAAACTGCAGGGCACTTTCACCAAGGCGACTTGTAATTAAAGGTGCTTTTAGTATCAAAATCGAAATCACAGGGAAAAGCACAACAATGATACCCTCATCCCAGTCCTTTCCCGACTTTCAGAAGAGGTGCTGTACAAAGCACTATATGGATGTTACAGCGGTAACAGAAGAGGCATTTAATGTGAACGAGGCTATCAGCGTGGAGAATAAGCCTCCTGTTGAGTCAATCATAAAATCCATTGTGAAAATTTCCGTAAATGAGCATAAGTCAATGGACGACAAAATCATAATCAAGGGTGAGGTGAATTTGCGACTTCTCTACCTTTCAGACCTTGACAGAGGAAAGACAGAGTGTCTTGACTATATGCTACCTTTTAACCAAATTATTTCCTGCGTTGGGGCAGGGGATAACACGGTGAACAATGTTTCCTGCTCACTTTTGTCCTATGATGTCAAGGCAACTCATGAAAATGATGAGAAAAGCATTCTCCTTGAGGCTCGAATAAACGCATCTGTTGTCTGCTACAAGGAGAGGGAACAGCAGTTTGTAACAGACGCATTTTCAAGGGATTATGTGTGTGATATAAAGAACAAAAGTGTTCAGCTTGTCACTTCAGTCAGGGAAATAAAGCGAAATTTCATAAGAAAAATGGAGGTTTCCTCCAACGACAAGGAATTTGCAAAGGTGCTTGACGCCTACAACGAAAATTCATCAGTTTCATCAAAGGAAGATGCCGGACTGATAACCTTTACAGGCAAAGCAGGACTTTGCGTGCTTGCCTGTGACAAAGAGGGTATGCCCTTCTACATTGAAAGAACAATGGACTTCACCGACAAAACAGACGAGGCATTCGGCACAGTAAAAACAGCAACATCCAACATAAATTCAGTAAGCTACCGAATCAAGGATGAAAACACCATTGAACTTAGGGTAGAAATAAGCATCAGCGCCTTCGTGACAAATACAGAGAACAACAATTTTGTTGAGGATGTCCTTGTCTATGAGGATAAAAAAATAGAGAAAAACTCCTCAGCCCTAACGCTGTACTTTGCCGACAAGGGCGAATGTGTGTGGGATATAGCAAAGAGATACTTTACCGACCCACAGTACATCAGCGAGGACAACGAAATAGAGGGCGAATACCTTGAAAACAAGGATATGCTTATAATTAGAAGATAACATAAAATCAACCCCATTCAAGCGAAAGTAAGAATGGGGTTTATTTACATTAAAACCCGGGAAGATAAGCTTTTGCTACGGAAAGTAGCAGAGTTTTCACAGATGGTTTCTTGATTTTGATTGCACAATGGGTTATATTGAATACATTACAATTAACCTACGGGTTTATATTTATAGGAAAGGAAAACGAAATATGAAAATCGAAACACAAAGACTTACAATTACTGAATTTGATATGAGTATGGCTGAAAGCGTACATAAGGAGTCACTTGATGAGGACAACCACCGTTTTGTTCCCGATGAAGTATTTGAAACGGTGGAAGAAGCTTCGGAAACCTTAGAATTTTTGATTGATGTATATGAACACGGCAACGGCCCCCTTGTGTATCCTGTCACACTAAAAGACGGTACATATATCGGCTATGTACAGGCTGTTCCATTTGACGACGGCACATGGGAAGTGGGCTACCACATAGGCGAAAGTTACACCAAGCAAGGTTATGCTACCGAGGCAGTCACCGCCTTTCTGCCTGTGATTATGAAACAAATCGGCATTACGGAAATTAAGGGCATCTGTCTTGCTGACAACAAAGCGTCCGCCAAGGTTATGGAACGCTGTGGCTTTATCAAGCTGTCACAGGGTATGGGCAATTATCAAGGTGAGGATAGGGAAATCTGTAAATTTGTATATTACCTGTCACCGAAAGATATTGTGGTAAAGTTCTTTGAGGACGGCTACACCAAACAAAACTTCGACTTTGTTATGACCTGTATGGCAGAGAATTACATAGACCACAGCCCGGCATCAGCAAGAAGTAACGCAGACGCTGTTGGTATTTTGAAAATCGTCGCAGACCAATTCTCAAATCTGAAAGTAAGTGTGCTGGATGTTTTTGCAGAGGGCAGTATGGTTGCTACCCGAATCCTCTACGATGGTGTCCACACCGGCACCTGTATGGGAATTCCGGCAACAGGAAAGCATATTACATTTGAGGCTCTTGAAAACTTCAAGGTTGAAAAGGGCAAAATCACAGAGTCATGGGGCTATTGGCCGGATAAAGAAATTGAGCAAAAACTTAAATCTTAAGGAAACACCGAATAAATCACTTTACATATCCTGTTTGCATATTTTATAAACTTACTTCATATATTTTATTAAAAACATATGGAGGAATGAAAATGGCAGAGAGAAGCATATATCGTGACATTTCACAGAGAACAAATGGAGATATTTATATAGGAGTTGTAGGACCGGTCAGAACAGGCAAAAGCACCTTTATAAAAAAGTTTATGGACACAATAGTCCTGCCCAATATAGAGGAAGAAAACCTGCGTATCAGAGCAAATGACGAACTTCCCCAGTCATCCGGCGGAAGAACAATAATGACCACCGAACCAAAGTTTATCCCGGAAGAGGCAATGGAAATTTCACTTCCCGATAATGCTCACCTAAAGGTTAGAATGATTGACTGTGTAGGCTATGTGGTGAATGAGGCTATGGGTTATATGGAGGAAGACACTCCTCGAATGGTAAAAACTCCTTGGTCAGAGGAGGAAATCCCCTTTGACAAAGCCGCCGAAATCGGTACAAATAAGGTAATCACCGACCACAGCACCATAGGACTGGTTGTCACCACAGACGGTACAATAAGCGATATTTCCAGAAATTCATACGAGGATGCGGAAGAAAGGGTAATATCGGAGCTAAAGGCGATAAACAAGCCCTTTGTTGTACTCCTAAATTCCGTTGACCCCCAAAGGCGAGAAACTGTAATGTTAAGTGAAGAGCTTTCTTCAAAATACCAAGTTCCCGTTATGCCTGTAAATTGCCTTGAAATGGAAGAAAACGAAATCAAAAGGGTACTTGCCCAGGTGCTTTTTGAGTTCCCAATAAGGGAAATCAACATTGATATGCCAAAGTGGGTTGTAAACCTTTCAAAGGAACATTGGCTGAAAAGCGATATTTTTAACAGCATAAAGGACAATGCCGGAACAATCGAAAAGCTACGACAGGTTCAGGACACCTGTTCGGGTATAGGCGAGTGTAATTATGTAGAAAAAAGCGAGATAAAAGAGCTTGACCTTGGCAAGGGTGTTGCAGATATTTTACTTCAAATCGAAAACAGCTGTTTTTACAAGGTAATGTCAGAGAAAACAGGCACAGAAATTAAGGACGAAGAGGCTTTAATGGAAAGCATCAGTATGCTGTCCGAAAAGCAAAAGGAATTTGACAAAATCGCCGCCGCCTATAAGGATGTGGAGGAAAAGGGCTACGGCATAGTAATGCCAACCCTTGATGAATTAACACTGGATGAACCGCAAATAATAAAGCAGAGCGGTAAGTACGGAATACGCCTGAAAGCCTCAGCACCATCAATTCATATGATGAAAATTCACACCCAGGCAGAGGTAACGCCAATAGTGGGCAGTGAACAGCAGAGCAGAGAGCTTGTGTCTTATCTGTTAAAAGAATTTGAAGAAGACCCATCAAAAATTTGGGAGAGCAACATCTTCGGAAAATCAGTCCACGAGCTTGTAAACGAGGGACTTCACAACAAGCTGTACAGAATGCCTGAGGATGCTCGTAAAAAGGTAGGGGAAACCATAGAAAAAATCATCAATGACGGCTGCAACGGATTAATCTGTATTATACTCTAATACTAATACCTAATAAAAGCAGACAATCTTTGCGGTCTAATTTCCAGAGTACTGCGTTGTCGTCCTTGCAAGGCGTCAGCCTTGCGGCGTCCTCCGCCTTGTCCTCTGAAAATTACCCTCGCAAAGATAAGTCTACTTTCTATCAGGTATTAGTATAAAACCTAATTAACAAATTACAACATAACTTTCCCGAAAAATTGTATATTTTCGCAAAAAAATAAAAAACACCCCCATATTTATTGATAAAATACATATCTCATTGTATAATAGTTAACATATGAAACTATAAATATGGGGGATTTTTATGGATATTAGTACTATCGTTGCAGCAAGCCTCAGTTTAGGTGAAAAGTTCAGTATTTCTATCACCACTTTGCTGACAGGCTTTGTTGTAGTTTTCGCTGTATTAATTCTACTTATCGTTATAATTTCTATTTACGGTAAGATTTGTTATTCAGCACAAAACGCATCAAAAAAGAAAAAAGAAAAGATTGAACAGAGCCAAAAGCAGGAAACTCCTGCACCCGCAAAGACTGCACCGGCTCCTTCATCAGTATCCGGAATTTCCGACGAAATCGTAGCTGTAATTGCCGCAGCCGTTGACAGCACATACGGTGTCGGCAAGGCTAAAATCAAAAGCATCAAAAAGTCACCTTCCGTTGGCAGACCTGTATGGGGTCAGGCAGGTGTTCTTGACAATACAAGACCATTTTAGTCGGAAAGGAAGTAAAAAACTATGGAAATTATTAACGGATTTTTAGACGGTATAGTGGGCTTGTACCAGTCATCCGGTTTTGTTAAATTATCTTGGGAAAACTATGTTATGGTTGGAGTTTCGTTTATTCTCCTCTATTTGGCTATCGCCAAGGAGTATGAACCACTTATCCTTTTACCACTTGCCTTTGGTATGTTGCTTGTAAACCTATATCCATCAATTATGGGCGCTCCAAACACAGAGTTTATCCTTATGGATGAGTTTAAAAAGACCCATGATGTGGAGTCGCAGTCGGTTCAGTACGCAACAACAGTCCTTAACGGACAAACCTACTACAATGTTCCAACCTACGGCGGACTTCTCTATTACCTCTATCAGGGCGTTAAGATGGGTATTTATCCTCCACTTATCTTCCTTGGTATCGGTGCTATGACAGACTTCGGTCCTCTTATAGCCAATCCAAAGTCATTTATCCTTGGTGCTGCTGCACAGATTGGTATTTTCATCACATTCTTCGGAGCTATCTTCCTTGGCTTTACAAAGGCTCAGGCAGGTTCAATCGGTATCATAGGCGGTGCCGACGGACCGACAGCTATCTTTGTAACAAGTAAATTGGCACCTGACCTTTTGGGACCAATCGCCGTTGCCGCCTATTCCTATATGGCACTTGTTCCCATCATTCAGCCACCAATTATGAAGGCTTTAACAAGCAAAAAGGAAAGAGCTATCAAGATGGAACAGCTTCGTCCTGTTTCAAAGCTGGAAAAGATTATCTTCCCTGTAATCGTAATTGTTCTTGTTGCTCTTATTCTTCCTGACGCAGCTCCCCTTGTAGGTATGCTTATGCTTGGTAACCTTATGAAGGAATCAGGAGTTGTAGACAGAATTGCAAAGACTGCTCAAAACGAGCTTATGAATATCGTTACAATCTTCTTGGGTGTTACAGTTGGTGCAACAGCAACAGGTACTGTATTCCTCCAGCTCAATACTCTCAAGATTATTGCTCTTGGTCTTCTCGCTTTCTGTATCGGTACAGCCTGTGGTGTTCTCTTTGGCAAGCTTATGTGCATCCTTACAAAGGGCAAGGTTAACCCGCTTATCGGTTCAGCAGGTGTTTCTGCAGTTCCAATGGCTGCCCGTGTATCTCAAAAGGTTGGTCAGCAGGAAAATCCTTCAAACTTCCTTTTGATGCACGCTATGGGTCCAAATGTTGCAGGTGTTATCGGTTCTGCTGTTGCAGCCGGTGTACTCCTCAGCGTAATCCCTCACTAATCAATAATTTTTAAAATTCGGCTGTCGCTAACTCTTATGTTTTGCGACAGCCTTTTCGCTGTTTTACCTCCTTATTTTCAATAATTTACATTTTCTCTATTGATTATAAATAAAAATTGTACTATTTTGTACTTTAATTCCTGTATAGAATAATAGTAGGCGAATATTTTGATAAACTTATAGTGATACACTTTACTTATATACAAGTTATAATTATTCTTGGAGGGAATAAAATTGTTTTATAAAGAATTTTCAGTTTCATTTTTCCTGAAACTATTTTTAAAACATATAAAATTTATAATCACCCTTACCGTAATAGGTACGATACTGTTCCTTGCCTATGCTAACTTCTTCATAACTCCTGTCTATTCAGCAAGTGCAATGATTATGGTGCAGAACTATACATCACAGGATGCGGCTAATGAGGCGGCGGAAGAAGCTGCACAGAACGGAATTGTTGACAACGAAAGTCAGCAACAGGATATTGTGGATTACGAAAACAGTAAGTTTAAGTCAGGTGCAACAAAGGTTTATGCAAGTGACATAGCTGCATCAACCACACTTGCAGAGTACTGTATTATTCTTTTCAAGAATAATGTTGAAATTCAGAATATGCTTAACGGTTGCAGTATGGATATAACACAGGAGGCAGAGAGTAACTTCCTTTGGGTTACTATGTATTCCTCAAACCCACAAACTGCCGCCGATACCTGTAACTCTGTTGTAAACAGAATTGCAGGAACAAAGACAGATTCAGGACTTTTTGATGAAATTTTCTCAGCCGGTGGTGTAACAGCGGTAAAATTTGCCTCTGTTCCAACAGCAAGTACAGAACCTAACCTGAAGAATTACGCTTTGTACGGTGCAGCAGCAGGTTTACTTATTTCTCTGGTTATTTCCTTCATTATGGAAATTATTGATACAACTGTTAAGAATGATGACGACTTGTTCAAGATGTATAAGATTCCTGTGTTCGGTGAAATTTTAGATTTTGATCAAAAGGGGGAGCGTGGCTATGAACATAAAAATGCCTATACTAAGCAAAAAGGATAAAAAAGGGAATTATTCCTCATATTCCTCTAAAACAAGCTATTCAAACAGTAGTGACCCATCAGGCAAGTTTGCCATAATTGAAGGCTTCAAGATTGCCCGTACCAACATACAATTCTCCCTTTCAGCCTCAAACGAAAACTGCTTTGCAGTAACCTCTTGGAGTAAGGGTGAGGGCAAAAGTACTGCAACATCAAATATTGCAATTTCCTTTGCAAAAATGGAAAAAAAGGTTATTCTCCTTGACTGTGACCTTCGTCGTCCCAACATTCACAACCTATTAAAGGTTGACAATTCCATAGGACTAACCTCTGTTTTGTGTAACGAAAATTCATTTGATAGGGTTGTCCAAAGGGATGTTTTGCCTAATCTTGATGTGCTTACAGTTGGTACAATTCCTCCAAACCCATCAGAGCTTATCGCATCTGACAATTTTTCAAGTTTAATCAAAACCTTAAAAAAGGAGTATGACTATGTAATTATGGACACAGCTCCAATCGGAATAGTAACCGACGCACTTCTCGTCAAGGATTTGGTAGCAGGTTACCTTGTAATAGTGAGAGAGGGTGTAACAACCCACGGCGATATTCAAAACTTCATCAGCAGTTGCAAAACAGCAGGTGCAAAGGTAATGGGTTTCCTCAAGGTTGGTTGCAACCCCGGTAACGGAAAAGCCGGAAAATACAGAAAGTACAACAGAAAGTACGGCTCCTACGACTATTACAGATATTATTAATCATACAACACCCCGCAAATTGCGGGGTTTCCTTTATAAAAAGCCCTGTATTTTTATTAATTTTGCAGAATATATTAACAATATTGCAAGATATAAATTTATACTTGCATTTTTTCTCTTAAAGTATTAGAATAGTAAAGGTGTAATTATAAAATTTTGAAGGAGAACGGATATGAAATATTCAGATATGACAAAATCCCAACTTTTGGAAGAAAAGAAATATCTCGAACAAAAGTACAACGATTACAAGGCAATGAACCTCAGCCTTGATATGTCAAGAGGTAAGCCGGGCAGTGACCAGCTTGACTTGTCTGTTAAGATGCTTGACATTGTAAATTCAGGTCACAGCTGTCAAACAGCCTCAGGACTTGACTGTCGTAACTACGGACTCCTTGACGGACTTCCATCAATCAAGGTGATTTTCTCACAAATGCTCCAGGTTCAGCCGGAGATGATTATGGTTGGCGGTAACTCCTCACTAAATATGATGTTCGACACAATTTCTACCTTTATGGTGAAATCTCCTGTTGAGGGTGAAAAGCCTTGGCTTGAGGTTAAAAACAGAAAATTCCTCTGTCCATCCCCCGGATATGATAGACATTTTGGTATCACAGAGTATTTTGGCTTTGAAATGATTACCATTCCTATGACAAACGAAGGTCCCGATATGGATATGGTTGAGGAGCTTGTTGCAAATGATGACTCAATCAAGGGTATTTGGTGTGTTCCAAAGTACAGCAACCCACAGGGAATTACTTACAGTGACGAAACTGTAAAGCGTTTTGCCGCATTAAAGCCAAAGGCAAAGGACTTTAGAATTTTCTGGGATGACGCATACTGTATCCACGATATTACAGATACTCCCGACAATCTTTTAAGCATTATGGGCGAATGTGAAAAGACAGGCAATGTAGATTTGCCAATTCTTTTCTGCTCAACCTCAAAAATCACATTCCCCGGCAGCGGTGTAGCCGCAATGGCTGCCTCTGCCAACAATATGAAGATGCTTAAGGATAAATATAAGTACCAGACAATCGGCTACGACAAAATCAATATGCTCCGCCATGTTCACTTTTTCGGAGACTTTGACGGTGTAAAGGACCATATGAAAAAGCACAAGGCAATCCTTAAGCCAAAGTTTGACGAGGTACTGAAACAGCTTAATAAGCATGTAAAGGAAACAGGTGTAGCAAGTTGGAACGAGCCTAACGGAGGTTACTTTGTGACAGTTGATGTAATGGAGGGCACAGCAAAGAGAGTTGTTTCACTTTGCAAAGAGGCAGGAGTAATCCTTACAGACGCCGGTGCAACATATCCTTACGGAAATGACCCTAAGGACAGCAACATCAGAATTGCTCCGTCATTCCCGCCAAAGTACGAGCTTACAAATGCAATGGACATCTTCTGCGTTGCAACAAAGCTTGCAGCAGTAGACAAACTCCTTGAAAATATGTAATAAATTTTTAATAGGTTACAGAATTTTTACTTACTTTTATATGATTGCACAATAATCATACCGGTATTTTGTATTAATTTACAAAAAATCATTATTAATTTATTAAATATTTGAGGTATCCATTGACTTTTTTATCTAAAAAAAGTATAATTTACTCTGTTATGTTCTGGTTTAGAATATGGCAGAGTATTTTTCTGCTGTACATATCACAGAATAAAAAATTTTTGGAGGAAAAGGCATGAAAAGAATTCCAAAGCCTGTATTCTTCATTGTCGCTATCCTGCTTTTACTGTTTTCTTACACAGCAATTTTCGGTGTATCCTACTACACAGGTGATGTTAAGCACACAGTAATTAAGGGAATTAACGACATCAGATGGGGAATAGACATCCAGGGCGGCGTTGAGGCAACATTTGTTCCAGCCGAAGATGTGGATGCCACAGATGAACAGCTTGAATCAGCAAAATCAATTATTGAAACTCGTATGATTTCAAGCGGTATTACAGATTACGAACTTTACACAGATAGCGGTACTGACAGCATTATCGTTCGTTTCCCTTGGAAAGAGGGTCAAAAGGACACAGATGCAGGTAAGGCTATTGAAGAAATCAGCTCAACAGCAAAGCTGACTTTCCGTCCCGGCAATTCATACACAGAAACAAAGATGAATTCAAAGGGCGAGGCTGTTTGCGTTGGTCCTAAGGACGACACAGCAACAGTTCTTATGGATGGTTCAGCAGTTAAGTCTGCTTCTGCAGCTCCTGACCCTGAAAACGCAGAGCAGTTTGTTGTTAAACTTAAGCTAAACGCTGAAGGCACAAAGACCTTTGCCGACATTACCAAAAAGTATGTCAATCAGGTTGTATCAATTTGGATGGATGACGAAATGTTGTCTGCTCCTACAATCAACGAAGAAATCACAGGCGGTGAAGCTCAGATTTCCGGTAACTTTGATGCAGAGTCAGCAGCAACACTTGCAAACCAAATCAACGGCGGTGCACTTCCATTCTCACTTAAAACAGAGTCATACGGCGAAATTTCCCCAACACTTGGTGAAAATTCCCTTATAGCTATGGCTATTGCAGGTGTTATTGCACTTATAATTATTTCTCTGTTTATGATAATTATGTACAGACTCCCCGGTGTTGTTGCAGTTATTGCACTTCTCGGTCAGGTTGGTTTGTCAATTGCGGCAATTTCAAGATACTTCACAGTGTTCAACTCCTTTACAATGACACTGCCCGGTATTGCAGGTATCATTCTTTCAATCGGTATGGGTGTTGATGCAAATGTTATCACAGCCGAGAGAATTAAGGAAGAATTTAAGTCAGGTAAAACACTTGACGGTGCTATTGACAGAGGTACAAAGAACTCACTGTCTGCTATCATTGACGGTAATATGACAGTTGTTATTGTTTCTATTATCCTTCTCCTTGTATTCGGTAGCACAAACATTCTTTCATTTATCTTTGGTGCTTCTACCACAGGTACAATCTACGCCTTTGGTTATACTCTCCTTATGGGTGTTATTTCCAACTTTATTATGGGCGTATTCCTCTCAAGAGTTATGCTCAAGAGCCTGTGCGGAATCAAGTGCGTAAGAAAGAGATGGCTGTTTGGAGGTGCAAAGAATAATGAATAATAGGTTACTTCGTTTTACTAAATTCAGCAAGGTTTTCTTTGGTATCTCCCTTAGCATCATCTTTATCGGTATTATCTTCAACTTCATCTTCGGAACACAGCTTGACATTCAGTTCAGAGGTGGTTCCTACATAAGATATTCCTATGTTGGTGATGTTGACCAAAAGGATTTAACTGACTTAATTCAGGATAATACAAAGGAGAATATCACTGTTTCTTACAGTACAGATATGCTCTCCAATACTGAAAATAAGCAGGCATACACAGTTCGTGTTGAATTTGCAGGTAATAAGGCAATTACAACAGAACAGCAACAGGGTCTTACAAAGGCATTGCAAAAGGCATATCCTGACGCAAGCTTTAAGGTTCAGGAGTCCTCTGCAATCCAAAGTACAATGGGCTTTAAGTTCCTTATGAAGTGTCTTGCAGCGGTTGCCATTGCTTGTCTGCTGATGGTACTCTATGTAACAATCCGTTTCCGTCGTATCGGCGGTTTGTCAGCCGGTGTTATGGCTCTTGTTGCATTGTTCCACGATGTTGCAATGATTTACTTTATGTATGTAATTTTCCAAATGCCAATCGACTCAAACTTCATTGCAGTTGTTCTTATGATTCTCGGTTACTCACTTAACGATACAATCGTTATCTACGACCGTGTTCGTGAAGAAAGACGCAAGCTCGGTGCAAAGGAAGAAATTGGCTATGTGTTCGATTTAAGTGCAACAAAGGTTATGAAGAGAACAATTTGTACTTCTATCACAACACTTATTGCAATAGGTACAGTTCTTGTTGTTTCATTGGTATTCAACATTGATTCTGTTACAAGCTTTGCTCTTCCAATGATGATTGGTGTAGTTTCCGGTTGTTACAGCTCTATATGTATTGCCGGTCCTCTTTGGGTTATTTGGCAAAGACACAAAAAGAAAGTCGGCAAGAAATAATCCTATATTTTCTTGTTCTTGACTTTATGAAATTCAAATTCTCAAGGGCGGTTTATCCGCCCTTATTTTTTAATGATGATAGGTGATGTTATGAAAAGGCTTTTGTCCCTTTTATTTATTGTAACTATAATCTTCTCCGCCACAGCCTGTGGTAAAACAGAAGACAACGACAAACTATCCGTTGTAGCAACAATTTTCCCTTACTATGACTTTGCAAACAAAACCTCAAACGGACTTGCAGATGTAAAAATGCTTATTTCTCCCGGAAGTGACATTCATTCCTATGAGCCAACCCCCTCTGACATTTCTGCGGTTGAAAACTGCGATTTGTTCATCTATAACGGAGGAGAAAGCGACGCTTGGGTTGACTCAATGCTTAATTCCTTAGGAGAAAATAAACCTAATACCCTAAGAATGATGGATTTTGTCACACCTCTTACAGAGGTTGATGCCGACCATAAAGAGGGTGACGAGTTTGACGAGCATATCTGGTTAAGTCCCACAAACGCACAAAATCTTTTGGGTATTATCGGAACAGAGATGGGCGAGCTTGATGTTAAAAACCAGTCAACCTACAAGAGTAATTACACATCATATATGAACGAAATTTCCGCAGTAAGCAGTTCAATTCAGTCTGCCGTAGATTCTGCGGATAGCAAAAAGATAGTGGTTGGCGACAGATTCCCTATGCTTTATTTCACTAACAGGTACGGTATAGAATGGGAATGTGCTTTCCCCGGTTGCAGTTCAGAAACAGAGCCAAGCCTTTCCCGTATGTCAGCCCTCAAGAAAACTATCAAAGATGAAAATGTAAAATCCATTATCAAGCTTGATATGTCCGGCAACAATGTTGCAGATACCCTTGCAGACGAAACCGGTGCAAAGGTTGTAACATTTTACCCCTGCGAAACCATTTCAAAGGAAGATTTTGACAGGGGAGAAACCTACTCAACACTTATGACAAGGAATATGACAGCAATCAAGGAGGCACTTTCCCGATGAAACTCATTGAAGTTAACAGCGTTACAATGGGTTATGAGGGTGTGCCTGTAATCACAGACCTTTCTTTCAGTATTACAAAGGGGGACTACCTTTGCATAGTTGGTGAAAACGGCAGCGGTAAAACCACCTTGATGAAGGGGATTTTAGGACTGAATTCTCCATTAAAGGGCGAGATTGTCTATAACGAAATTGACAAAAATCAAATCGGCTATCTTCCTCAAAAAAAGAACATTCAAAGTGATTTTCCTGCATCTGTAATGGAGGTTGTCCTTTCGGGATGCGTCAACCGCAAAGGACATATTTTCCACAATAAAGCAGATAAGGAATTAGCACTAAAAAACCTAAGTATGGTGAAAATGGAGAATATGAAAAAACGCTCCTTTAGTCAGCTTTCGGGAGGACAACAGCAAAGAGTCCTTCTGGCAAGGGCTCTCTGTGCAACAGAAAAGTTGATTCTCCTTGACGAGCCTGTAACAGGTCTTGACCCCCTTGCAACTGTTGATATGTACAACCTGATTAAGGAGATTAACAAGCTTGGAATAACTGTAATTATGGTTACCCACGACATCAACAGCGCTGTTCGTCAGGCGAGTCATATCCTCCACATTTCATCAAACTCAAACTTTTTCGGAACAGCCCACCAGTATATCCACAGCGATATCGGCAAGGACTTCCTACTTACAGAATGTCCCTGTGATGTGTGTGCTCATTCCCATAAAAAGGAGGGAGAATGATGCTTGATTTGTTTTCAAATTTCATCACAAGGGCAGTAACTGTGGGAGCACTGGTTTCCCTATGTGCCGCCTTACTGGGTGCAATCCTTGTGTTAAAGCGTTATTCTATGATAGGTGACGGACTAAGCCATGTAGGCTTTGGAGCCATAGCCATTGGTGCGGCTGCAAACCTTACTCCAATTTATTTTGCCTTGCCAATGGTGGTTATATCCGCTTTTGTGCTACTTAAAATGTCCTCCAACAGCAAAATGAGTGGTGACTCTGCAATAGCCATAATCAGTTCATCATCCCTTGCAATAGGTATCACAGTTTGCTCTGTAACAGGTATGAACTCCGACCTTAACAGCTATCTTTTCGGCTCAATCTTAGCCACAAGCAAGTCGGATGCTGTCTTTGCAATAATTCTGTCTGTAATCATAATCGGATGCTTTTTCCTGTTTTACAACAAAATTTTCGCTGTCACCTTTGACGAGGACTTTTCAAAGGCGACAGGCGTCAGAACAAATGCATACAATATGCTGATTGCAGTTTTAACCGCATTAACAATAGTAATCGGTATGAGAATTATGGGAACACTGCTTATTTCAGCATTGATAATTTTCCCATCCCTTACCTCAATGCGTATTTTCAGGAGTTTTCGTTCCGTAATAATCAGCTCGGTAGTAGTTTCGCTATTTTGCTTTTTTGCAGGAATGATGATTTCCTTTTCCTTTGACACCCCAACAGGCGCAACGGTAGTCCTTGTAAACCTTGCATTATTCATAGTATTTTGGGTTGTTTCAAAGGTGCTTAAAAGATAAAATATAAAATAAAATTTTCTAAAAAATATTGTCACCGTAGGGCAGTTCATTTGTGTAAAGCACAATGAACTGTCTTTTTATTTTGTCAATGTCCGACAAAAAGTCGTTCTTGCTGTCCTCGCTTGAAAGGTCTGAAAGCTCTGCAATATTCATACTAAGCTCGTCAAGTACAGAGTGCTCAAGTAGGTAGTTCAGCTTTTTCTCCTTTTCAATCCACTTGTTTTCAAGGTCTTTACCAAGGCTTTTTGCCCTTTTGTAGTCCTTATTTTCAACAGCAGTTCTCGCATCGTCAATAGTCTTTATAAAGGTGTTGTAGCTGTTTCTCACCGCAATAATCTCGGTAAAACTAATTCCCAGTGCAATAACCACAAGTACAAGTGCATACCATAGTCTTTTCACATCAGTCCCTCCTTATTATGTTGTACTCTTTATCTCTGTTTGCCGTCATAATAAACACTTCATCAATAGTAATATCATTTTCCCTTAGTACGCTGTCAACCCATTCCTTGGTTAAACTGCAAAGCTCCAGTGAATTTGACAGATAGCGAGAATCGTTAATCACAACAGCCTCAATGCCTTTGTCGGGAATTTCAATCCCTAAGTCCTCCGCTGAAGGTGTTCTCTTGTCAGGCTTTTCCAGTACGCTCACATCACCGTTAGTTTCAACAATGCAGTACTGCACATCCTCTAAGGAGAAAATACCCTGTTGCCTTAACTGTACGCACAAATCCTCTGTTGTCATTCTAAGCCTTCTCATTTGGTCTTGCAGAATTTTTCCGTCCTTAATCACCATTTCCGGAGAACCGCATACAATCTTACGAAAATTACCGCTTTTAAGCATAATAACCGAAAACAGTATTTCCAATGAAATCAGTATTAGTATGGGCACAATTCCCGAAAGTAAGGGCTGACCTGTGTTTTGCATAGGAATAACTGCAATGTCGGAGATTAAAAGAGTGATAACAAGTTCGCTTGTCTGCATTTCCGAAAGCTGTCTTTTGCCCATAATCCTAAGGGCAAGTAGGATAAAGATATAAAGAATTACTGTCCTAATAATTGAAATTAACATTAAATCACCATTAATATCATTTCCACCTAAAACCAAAATCATACACAAATGTATAATTCCTCTTTTTTTCAAAACTATAATAATGGTGATAAAATGTATAAAGACTTGGCTCAAAATATTGATTATTTAAAAAATTTAACGGATAAATCAGCAGATTTTACCGTACGCAATATGGTTCTCCGTGACGGAACAGCAGTTGCAATCATTACAATAGAGGGTATGGTGAACAAGGACGGACTTGCACTTTCCGTAACAAATCCCCTTGTAAGCATTGTCATACCTGATGGTGTGAATAAGTATGAGTTTATTCGTGACAGAGTGCTTACCTCCGGCGAAATTGTAGAGATAGACACCTTTAATCAGTTGATAGAATTTTCAATGTCAGGCTTTGCTGTTGTTGCCGTTGACGGTTACAGCAAGATGCTTGTTGTTGGTATTCAAGGCTTTTCCTTTAGAAGTGTATCAGAGCCATCCTCGGAAATGGTGTTCAGGGGAAGTCGTGAGGGTTTTACAGAACCCCTTAGAATAAATATGACTCTTATCCGCAGAAGAATAAAAAGTCCTGACCTTGTGTTTAAAACTATGACTGTGGGGGATTTGTCAAACACCCAAATCTGCCTTTGCTACCTAAAGTCAGCGGTATCAAAGAAAATTCTTGACGAGCTTATACGCAGACTAAAGAGCATTAACCTTGACACCATACTTGCGTCAGGCTACCTTGTTTCTTACCTTGGTGACAGCAACCACAACACTTTAATCTCCACAGTTGGAGTAACAGAACGCCCCGATACACTTTGCGGAAAAATCACAGAGGGGAGAATAGGCGTACTTGTTGACGGTACACCCTCTGCAATAGTAGTGCCACACCTGTTTATCGAGAATTTCCAAAGCTTTGACGACTACTCAAACCGTCCTTATTTTTCCACTTTTATACGAATACTAAAGTACATTTCATTCCTCTTTGCACTTTACCTGCCCGGACTTTTTGTAGCAATAACAAATTTTCAGCCGGAGTATATTCCAAGGGGACTATTAAATCATATAGTTTCATCCCTTGAAACAACTCCGTTTCCGCTTGTGTTAGAGGTACTGCTTGTAACCTTTATGTACGAGGTTATGCGTGAGGCAGGACTTCGACTTCCAAAGCCCCTTGGTCACGCAGTGGGAATTGTAGGTGCTCTTGTAATTGGCGAAACAGGTGTTTCGGCAGGTCTTATCTGTGCAACAACCTTGATAATAGTAGCATTTTCCGCAATATGCTCCTATGTTATTCCCGAGCTTTACGGAGCAATTACCGTATTAAGATTTATTTTCATCATTGTGGGCGGTATTTTCGGCTTTTTAGGAATAGTCCTTGCGTCCCTTGTTGTTACGGTGTCAGTTGCATCCCTCAGGAGCTTTGGAATACCTTTCCTTTCTCCAATTTCACCAATTTCAAAGGGTGTTATTGCAGACAATTTTCTAAGGGCAGACTGGCACAGATTGGCAAAAAATAAAATCAAAGTTCAAAATATGAAGGGGGCAGAGGATGATTTTAAACAGTAAAATAAGCGGAATACAGTTTTCTGTGCTTTTATCACTTTCAACCCTTGCCTATGTCACAATGGAACAGAAAACTGTTTCCTGCCTTTCAATGATAATTTCAATAGTTATAGCATTTTTACTTCTCGTACCAACTTTCTTTATTTCTTCAAAAGAAAATTTAGTAATTCCCCCTGTATTTCAAGTGGTAATCTGTATTTTTGTAACAGTAATGTCGGTGTATATACTCAACAGCTTTTCCGATTTTTTCGTAAGGAATATCAACCCTAACAGTCCAAGGTATATAATCTCCGCACTTTTAATTTTGGCTGTCTTGTATCCGGCAACAAAGGGAATAGAGGCAATTTCCCGAAGTGGAATAATTGCAGGTGCATTTGCCCTATTTGCACTAATTGTCATAGTTGCCTGTGTACCTTACGGTGATATGGCGAATTTTTCCGATAACGAAAGGTCAGCACAGCTTTCTGAAATCACAGATTTAATTTTGATGTTCTCTCCCATTTCACTATCATTTTTCTTCTTTAGAAATTTCAACACAGGCAAAGTGAAAACAGTTGCTTTACCTTTCATTATAGTTTCACTTATCACTTCTGTTGTAATGTGCTTTGTAAAGCTACTGAATGTGTCGGAGTACAGCCATCCCTTTTACACACTTTCACAGGTGTCCTTTAAGGTGATACCAATGGGATTTTCAGGACTTTTTATAGCACTTTCCATAATCTGTGTATTCTTTGCACTTCTGTACTATACCCTTGTTGTAAAAAGTATTGCAAAAACTAAAACAAGGCTGATGTCCACAACGTTTTTACTCGTTGTGTATTGCCTTTCTGTGATAACCTCATATGTTAAGGAGATAGGGGATATTTTGCTTAACAGGTATTTACTTCTTGTGCTGTTCCTAATAATAACCCTGATTGTGCCGATAGCGGTAAAGGTAAAGGAGAATAAAAATGACTAAAAAATTACTTTCCCTTTTACTAATGATTTTTGTTATGCTGTCAGCCACTGGATGCCAAAGCTACGAAATCAGCAGAAAGCTTGTAAGTGATGTAATAGTGCTTACTAAGGATGATATTATCCTGATTTCCGACAGCTTTGCAAAGGAGCCAAAGGTGTATTCAGTATCCCACAAAAGCTTTGATAATTCTATGGAGGAATTAAAAACAAA
Source organism: Oscillospiraceae bacterium (assembly GCA_029225165.1). Lineage (GTDB taxonomy): Bacteria > Bacillota > Clostridia > Oscillospirales > Acutalibacteraceae > Ruminococcoides. The sequence goes on along the minus strand of JAQXVY010000034.1, from coordinate 93,776 downwards.
GTACGACCAAAACCCCTTTTTATCCCACAGCAAGGATATAATAATTTCTGCCGAAATCACAGTAAAGGAGCTTTCTTCCTACATCAGCGAACTAAAATCCTACTACCAAATTCCTCCTGATATTAAAATTTCCCTTGCGGAAAGTCCTGTAATAGATATGATAAAAAAAGGAGAAATAACCTCCGACAGTTTAAATGTAATTATAAAAAACAGCGATTTGTGTGACGAAAGAATTTGTAACTACAGCGAAAGGCTGGTAGGCAAGGAATTTCCCCTACTTTACGAGGACGATGGAGAAATATTTATCAAAAGAATTACCATTTAGCCAATGTAGTAGTGACCAAAAACAATCTGTTAGTGTAATATGTACAAAAAAACTCCATAATTTTTTACGATAATATCTTTATAATTCTGTATCAGCATTTAAAAATCAGCCTATTTATAGTATAATAAAATCTGTATAATTATAATATAAAGCACCTGTGTACTATGTGGTGTTTTAAAATGATATAATTTAGGAAAGGGTTTTACTATGGCAACTGATTTTAAAGTGTCGCTTGACAAGATTATTAAAGAACTATCTCTTGAAACTATCTATATGCCTGTGGATGCAGACACCGTCTATGTAACATCTGCCGACATTGACCGACCGGGCTTGGAGCTTATCGGGTATCTTGACTTTTTCGATAAAAACAGAATAATGATTTTAGGATATACAGAGTACAGCTTTTTGGGCAAATTCGGTGCAGAGCAACAGCACCATGTGCTAAATGCTATTTTCAGCCTTGGACCTCCTGCTGTAATAATCACAAGGAATATGCTCCCAACAAATGCATTGCTCATTGCCGCCGAGGAGTGCGGTGTTCCTGTGCTGAAAACCTCTGAAACCACAAGCGAACTTTCCGCAAATCTTATTTCATATCTCAGCAACGAGCTTGCCCCAAGAATTACCCGTCACGGTGTTCTTGTGGAGGTTTACGGTGAGGGTTGCCTCATAACAGGTGACAGCGGTGTTGGTAAAAGTGAAACAGCAATTGAGCTTGTAAAGCGTGGTCATCGTCTTGTGGCTGACGACGCTGTTGAAATCCGCCGTACCTCAAAGAAAACCCTTGTGGGAACTTCCCCCGAAAATATCCGTCATTTTATCGAGCTTAGAGGTATCGGAATAATCAACGCAAGGCGTATCTTCGGTATGGGCGCTATCAAGCAAAGTGAAAAAATTGATATGGTTATAAATATGGAAATTTGGGACCCTAACCGTGCATATGATAGAATGGGACTTGACAGCGAATATACCGAAATATTAGGAGTAAATGTTCCCGTAACAACAATTCCTGTTCGCCCCGGCCGTAACCTTTCAATGATTATTGAGGTTGCCGCTATGAACAACCGTCAAAAGAAGATGGGCTACAATGCCGCAATGGAGCTTTTGGAAAACTTGGGTATGAGCGTTCAGGAAGAGGATGTTCAAAAAATCAAGGTAGATACAGGCTTGGGAGATTAATGTTTTGGAGAAGAATATGGAGAATTTTTTTGGTTTTCTAAATGATAACCACATAGATTACATTTGTGACGAACCTATGAAGAACCACACAACATTTAAGGTTGGGGGTAACGCACAGGTTTTTGTCACAGTTAATAGTAAGAAAGAGCTTTCTTCCCTGATGAAATATATCAGTAAAGAGAATTTACCTTATTTTGTATTGGGAAAGGGCAGTAATTTGCTTGTTTCCGACAGCGGAATAAAGGGAGTTGTAATCACCCTTTCAGGTGAATTTTCTGAAATTAAAATTAGGGACAACAGTATTTATGCAGGTGCCGGAGCGTCCCTTATGAAGCTTTGCAGAATTGCACAGGAAAACAGCCTTTCAGGACTTGAATTTGCCTACGGTATTCCCGGCTCTGTTGGCGGTGCTGTGTTTATGAATGCCGGCGCCTACGGCGGAGAGATGAAGGACTGTCTTGTTTCTGCCAACTACATCACCCCACAGGGGGAATTTGGCACATTTACAAAAGATGAGCTTAACCTGGGTTACAGAACTTCTGTATTTAAGGATAAGAATTATATCATCACATCCTGTACCCTTAGCCTTAAAGAGGATAACAAGGATATTATCAAGGAAAAAATGGATGAACTCCTGGGCAGAAGAAAGTCAAAACAGCCCCTTGAATATCCTTCGGCAGGAAGTACCTTCAAAAGACCAAAGGGTGCTTTTGCAGGCACACTTATTGAGTCCTGCGGTTTAAAGGGCTTTACCATAGGCGGTGCCTGTGTATCCGAAAAACACGCAGGTTTTATCGTCAATAAGGGAAATGCAACCTTTGAGGATATAGACTCACTTATAAAAGAAGTGCAAAAAAGGGTAAAGGACGAAACAGGCTATTTCCTTGAAACCGAGGTGATTAGAATATAATGGAGCTTTTAATCATTTCAGGAATGTCAGGAGCCGGTAAGTCAACAGCCCTTAGAACAGTTGAAGATATAGGCTACTATTGTGTTGACAATATGCCACCAATGTTGCTGGGAAAATTTTACGATTTATGTGAGCAGTCCAACGACAAAAGGATGAAAAAGTGTGCTGTGGTAATTGACATCAGAAGTACCTCTGCACTTACAAACCTTTACGAGGATATTCAGAAAAATTCCTCCAACGGTAGAAAGTTTAAGATACTTTTCCTTGATGCAAAGGTAGAAACACTTATAACAAGGTTTAAGGAAACAAGAAGAACTCATCCTTTGGCTGATATTGTTGAGGATCGTTCCGTTGAAAGAGCAGTTAAAAAAGAAAAGGCTCTACTTGACCTTGTAAAATCCCATGCCGACTATATTGTTGACACAACCTATATGTCACTGAAACAGCTCAGGGAAAGGGTAATAGGACTGTTTTCAACAAGTACATCGGGAAGTATGAAGGTGTCCGTTATGTCCTTTGGCTTTAAATACGGATTACCTCTTGAGGCTGATGTGGTGTTTGATGCAAGATGCCTGATAAACCCCTACTATATTCCGGAACTTAAAAATCTTACAGGACTAGACAAGTCTGTACGGGAATATGTGATGAAAGAGGAAAGCAGTCAAATGTTCCTTGAAAAAATCCTCAGTATGCTTGATTTTTCTCTTCCTCTATACCAAAAAGAGGGAAAAAGTGAGCTTGTAATAGCTGTGGGCTGTACAGGTGGAAAGCACCGTTCAGTAACCCTTGCCCGCAAAATCCATTCACATCTTCACGAAGAGGGTTATCCCGTAATTATTTCACACAGAGATATTAATAAACAGTAAGGAAGATTACTATGTCTTTTTCCTTTGATACAAAAAAGGAGCTTTGCCTGTTACCACTTACGGATAAAAGCCAAATGCACTCTTTGTGCTACGGAATGCTCCTTTTTTCAAAGAAATTTACATATAAAGAAATTGTTTTCACCACCGAAAACAAATATATAGGCGATAAACTGGAGGAAATTCTCACACTCCTCTACACCCCGGTTTTAGAGAAATCAGCAGGTCTTAGGGTGCGTAGCTCTCAAAACCGGCTCATAACAATGAAGATACTATACGAGAACGACTCAAACCGTATTTTTGAAAGCTTTGGTTACTCCAAGGATGAAGTTTCCCTCCGTATAAACAGGGCGAATATTTCAAATGACGGTCAGCTTTCAGCCTTTTTAAGGGGTGTTTTCCTCTCCTGCGGTAGTGTCACAAACCCCGAAAAGGGCTATCATATTGAGTTTAAAGTGCCTTACCGCAACCTTGCCAACGACTTGCTCACTCTGCTTTGCGAGGTGGAAAATTGCTCCCTCAGACCAAAGTCGGTAATGCGACAGGGCAAGTTTATAGTGTACATCAAGGACTCCGAGCAAATTGCAGATTTTCTCACATACATCGGAGCATTTACAAGCTCAATGTCGGTGATGAATACAAAGGTTGAAAAACAGGTTAGGAACAATACAGTGCGAAAGATTAATTCCGAGCTTCACAACATAAACAAAACTGCCGAGGCATCCGCAAGGCAAATCACAGCAATCAAAAAGCTGATGAAAAGCAAAACCTACAATTCGCTTTCGCCGGAGCTTAAGGAAATTGCAGTTTTAAGGCTTGAAAACCCCGAAATGTCACTTAGAGATTTAGGTGGCTTAACAAAGGACAACATCAGCCGCAGCGGTGTAAATCACCGACTAAAAAAGCTGATGTCACTAATTGAGGACGAGGTGCAGTAATGAATAAAGATGTTTCAAAAGAAATGACAATAGAGGAATTAAATAAAAAACTCAGGGAGCAACTTTCACTCCTTGAGGATAAATCAATCCCCCTGAATAAGGCTATGGAAATCTACAAGGAGTCAGCTTTAACCTTGGATTTATGCTACAAAGCCTTGAACAAAGCACAGGGAGAAATAAGCGATATTAATGAACAGATTGAAAAAATCCGTCAGTCCCGTGGTGAATTATGATGAACTATATAGAAATGATTGAAAATGAACTTTGGAGCTACCTGCCAACAGATGAAATAACAGAAGAAAGCACCGAAAAGTGCCTTCTTCACTCAATGAGGTATTCCCTTGAGGCAGGAGGAAAGCGTGTCCGTCCGACATTAGTTTTGCTCTTTGCAAAGCTTTTAGGTGCAGATGAAGAAAAGGCTTTGCCCTTTGCCTGTGCAATAGAGATGATACATACATACAGCCTTATTCACGACGATTTGCCCTGTATGGACGACGACGATTTACGCCGTGGCAAGCCGTCAAACCACAAGGTTTTTGGTGAAGATACAGCACTACTTGCCGGGGACGCACTGTTAACACTTGCATTTTCCACCGCCCTTTCCCAAAAGGCAGTTTCCCTTGTAGGTGCGCAAAAGGCACTTAAATGCGCAAGAATACTTGCCGACCTTTCAGGTGCAAAGGGAATGGTTGGCGGTCAGGTTATCGACCTTCAGTCAGAGGGCAAGAAAGTCCCTGCCGAAACCGTTAAACAGATGTACCTGAAAAAGACAGGAGCATTAATCAAAGCCTCCTGTATGATGGGTGCTGTTGTGGGCAGTAATTGTGAAAAAGATATTCTCCTTGCAGAACAGTACGGAGAGGATTTAGGTCTTGCATTTCAAATCAAGGACGATATACTTGATATTACCTCCAGCGAAGAGGAGCTTGGCAAGCCAATCGGCAGTGACGAAAGCAACGAAAAATCCACCTATGTTTCAATTTACGGCATTGAAAAATGCCGTGAAATGGTGGAAGAATATACAGAGAAAGCAATTAACGCATTAAGTCAGTTTGAGGGTGATATATCTGCCCTCAGAGATATTGCGCTTAAAATGTCAGAAAGAAAGAACTAATATTAATAAAAACTAATCAAGGCAAAAAATGGGTTCTTGCTAAGATTGTAAGTAGGATTAATTAGTTCAGAGTAAGAAAATGTCAGAATATACTATTCTATCAAAAATTAACAGTCCCGAGGATTTGCGAAAGCTTCCAAATGACAAAATACCACAGCTTTGTGACGAAATTCGCCATAAGCTTGTTGAGGTTGTGTCTGTCAACGGTGGTCATCTTGCCTCAAATTTAGGTGTTGTCGAGCTTACAATAGCACTTCATAAGTATTTCAAAACACCTCACGACAGCATAGTTTGGGATGTAGGTCATCAGTCTTATACCCATAAAATGCTAACAGGCAGGTTTGACAAAATCGACACCATACGCACAAAGGGCGGTCTTTCAGGCTTTCCAAAACGCAGTGAAAGTAAGTTTGACGACTTCAACACAGGCCACAGCAGTACCTCAATTTCTGCCGCCTACGGTATGTCACAGGCAAAGCAAATCAAAGGGGACAAGTCCTATACCATTGCTGTAATAGGGGATGCATCCTTTACAGGCGGTATGTCCTTAGAGGCGTTTAACAACGCAGGACGATACGGCAAAAAATTCATAGTTGTGCTTAACGACAACAAAATGTCCATAAGCAAAAATGTTGGCGCATTTGCAAAATACCTAACCAAAGTAAGGGTAAACCCTTGGTACCTTAGACTTAAAAATAAAACAGAGAAAGTTCTTGTTCGTATCCCGTATCTTGGCAAAAAAATAGTAAAATTCCTAATGGGCTCAACAAACCGAGTAAAAAAACTGGTGTATAAGGACACCTTCTTTGACAGCTTCGGCTACACCTACTTTGGACCTGTTGACGGTCACAGCATTGAGGATATGGGCAACGCATTTGAAGCCGCCAAAAAGCTTGACGGACCTGTACTTGTCCATGTTGTCACCAAAAAGGGCAAGGGCTATGAATTTGCCGAAAAAGACCCAAAGCATTTTCACGGTATCAATAAATTTAACATAGAAACAGGTGAAAGCCCTCAAAGTAAAGAGAGCTTTTCATCAGTCTTTGGAGAGTATATGTGCAATATTGCCTCCAAGGACAAGAGGATTTGTGCCATCACAGCGGCAATGACACCGGGTGTGGGACTTGACAAATTCTGTAAGGAATACAAAGAGAGATTTTTTGATGTAGGAATTGCCGAGCAACACGCAGTAACCTTTGCAGGCGGTCTTTCCGCCAAGGGTATGGTGCCTGTGTTCGCAGTTTACAGCACATTCCTCCAAAGGGCATACGACCAGCTTTTACACGATATAGCTATGCAAAAGCTCCACGCTGTCATAGCCATTGACAGAGCAGGAATAGTGGGTGACGACGGAGAAACACATCAGGGCGTCTTTGATGTTCCGATGCTCAACTCCTTCCCAAACACCACAATCTATTCTCCCTGTTACTTTGAAGGACTGCTCAAATGCCTGAATGAGGCTGTGTACCACAAGGATAGCCTTGTAGCTGTTCGTTATCCAAGGGGAGGAGAAATGTTCCGCCCAAAGGATTATACAGAAATTTCCGTTGATTACGACTTCTACGGAGATACCTCCTGTGACACACTCATTGTCACCTACGGCAGACTTTTTTCCAACTGTTGCGAGGCTAAGGAAATCCTTAGTGACAAGGGTAAAGAGGTTTGTGTGCTTAAGCTAAACCGCATAAAACCTTTGCCTGAGGAGGCACTTTTAAATTCCCTGAGCTTTAAGAAAATACATTTTTACGAAGAGGGTATGCTCAACGGCAGCATAGGTTACAGCTTTAACACAAAGCTTTGCGAAAAGGGCTTTAAGGGCAATATTGAAATTCACGCAATAAATGACGAGTTTGTCACTCACCAAACTGTTGAACAGGCATTATTACAGCTTGGTTTTGACACCAAAAGTATAGTAAAGGATATTTTAGAAAAAATATGAAAAAGCGACTTGATGTACTGGTTTACGAAAAAGGCTTTTGCGAGTCAAGAGAAAAGGCAAAGGCAATAATTATGTCCGGCAAGGTCTATGTTGACAACCAAAAGGCAGACAAATGCGGAACTCAGTATGACGAAAAGTGTAAAATAGAAGTCAGGGGAGAAACCCTAAGGTATGTTTCAAGGGGCGGTCTAAAGCTTGAAAAGGCTATGGAAAATTTTGACTTATCTCTTGAGGGTAAAATCACAATGGATATAGGGGCATCAACAGGCGGTTTCACCGATTGTATGCTCCAAAACGGTGCCAAAAAGGTTTATTCCATCGATGTGGGCTACGGTCAGCTTGCTTGGAAGCTCCGCTCCGACAGACGAGTTGTGAATATGGAGAGAACAAATTTCAGGAATGTTACAGAGGAGCAAATCCCCGACAAAATCCACTTTTTTTCAATAGATGTTTCATTTATCTCACTAAAACTCCTGTTGCCTGTTGCCCGAAATCTACTTACAGATGAGGGGGAGGCTGTTTGCCTGATAAAACCACAGTTTGAGGCAGGACGAGAAAATGTAGGCAAAAAGGGAGTTGTCCGTGACCCAAATGTCCATAAAGCAGTTGTAAAGGATATAGTTGAATTTTGCCTTAACAACGGCTACTCTGTTTTGGACTTGGATTTTTCTCCGGTAAAAGGACCTGAGGGAAACATTGAATATCTTGTACATCTGAAAAAGAGCGACAGCCCAATGCTTTTAACCGATACAAACCCCGATGAATTGGTGGAGCTTTCCCATCGTGAACTATCAAAATAAGGTGTTTTTATGAAAATATGTCTAAAGGTAAACATAGAAAAATCAAATGCAGTTGAATGTGCCAAGGATATTATCCACCTGTTGACACAAAACGGTGCAAAAATACTTATGAAAAGTGACGCAAGGGAGCACTTTGACTTTTTTGAGGGAATCACATATTACGACCACGACAACGACCTGTTTGCAAAGTCAGATAAAGCAATTACAGTAGGCGGTGACGGTACAATTATCCACAACGCCCGTCACGCAGCCGAAAATAACATTCCCATAGTAGGAGTAAACTGCGGTCGACTTGGCTTTGCCGCCGAGCTTGAACCCTCAGAAATCAAGACCCTCCTTCGCTTGCTTGATGATGATTACAGGATTAACAAGAGAATGGTCATTGATGTAACGGTTGTAAAGAAGAACGAAACAAAAACATATTCCTGCATTAACGACGCTGTAATTTCACGTGGTCAGCTTTCACGAATTATAGATATGTACCTCTATGTTGACGGCGAAAGGACTACCCATTACAGAGCAGACGGACTGATTTTTGCAACGCCCACAGGCAGTACAGCCTACTCTCTTTCAGCAGGCGGACCTGTTGTAGAGCCTTGTATGGACTGCGTTGTCTTAACCCCAATCTGCCCTCATTCCTTGGCTGACAGAACAGTAATTTTCAACGGTAATTCCATCCTTTCTGTAAGTGCCGAAAGCTATACAGACAACAACAAAAGCTACCTTACCATTGACGGTCAAATTGTTGTCCCACTCACAAGTGAAGACAGAGTTATCATAAAAAAGTCAGATTATGTACTAAGTATGATTTCCTTTAAGAACAGGAATTTCTATCGTCAGGTTAGTGAAAAACTTAAGGAGCGTGACGAATAATGAAGTCCGGCAGACACGAAAAAATAATTGAGCTTGTAAATAATTACGATATAAATACACAGGAAGAACTACTTGCAAGGCTTAATGACGCAGGCTTTTCAGCCACCCAAGCCACAATTTCAAGGGATATAAAGGAGCTTAGAATTCTCAAAACCCTTAATCCACAGGGCAAGTATTGCTACACCACAGGGGGCAGAAATTCCCTTGACAAAACAACAGGCTTTGAAAATCTGTTCAAGTCCTCTGCAAAGATGGTTGACTGTGCCGAAAACATTGTAGTCCTTAAGACAATGAGCGGTATGGCACAGGCTGTTTGTGCATCTCTTGACAATTTAGAAATAGAAAACATTGTAGGCACAATAGCTGGTGACGACACAATTTTTATTGTTATGAGGAACAAGGAATGTGCAACCGAGCTTAAAGAAAAGTTTAAAAATCTACTATAATAAAGAACCTTAAAAAATAATTCATTCAAGGAGATAATGTATGTTAAGCACCCTTTACATTGAAAACATAGCTGTAATTGAAAAAACCAATATTGAATTTTCAAAGGGTCTTAATGTGCTCACCGGCGAAACAGGAGCAGGAAAGAGTATTATTATAGATTCCATAAATGCCGTAACAGGTCACCGTACCAGTAAGGATATTATCCGAACAGGTAGTGAAAGTGCCTTTGTTTCCGCCACCTTTACTTGTGTTGACTCAAGCATTCTCAAAAAAGCAGAGGAAATGGGCTTTAAAAGTGATGACGGAACGCTGATTTTAAGTCGAGAGCTTTCCCTGAACGGCAGGAGCGTATGCCGAATCAACGACCGCCCAACTACCGTTACAACGCTAAAAGAGCTTGGCATAAACCTAATCAATATCCACGGTCAGCACGAAAGTTTGGAGCTTATGCAGTCCGACTCCCACATAAACTATATCGACAATTTTGCTGATATTGCAAAGGAAAAAGAGGATTATTATACTTCTTATAAAGAATTATGCAAACTGAAAAAGCAACTAAACGAAAACGGCGGTGACGAGGATAAACGCCTTTACGAAATTGATTTGCTCACATTTCAGGTAAACGAAATTAACAACGCTTCCCTTGTAGCAGGCGAGGACGAGGAGCTTTTAAACGAAAAAAAGCTTTTGCAAAACAGCGAAAAAATCCGCACTTATCTTGATAAAGCAAAGTCAGTTCTGTCAGGCTACGGAGTGTCTGACGGTGCCTGTAACTTGGTTGACGAGGCAAGTACAAGCCTTATAAAAGCAAGTAATTTTTACGAAGAAGCCGAGGACATCAGCAACCGTCTGAGCGATTTGTCCTACACACTTTCGGACATTACGGCTGAAATCAATGAGTTAATAGATAATCTTGAATTTAACCCGTTAAGACTTGAAGAAATTGAACAAAGACTTGACGAAATATATAAATTGAAGAGAAAATACGGTAATACAATAGAAGAAATTTTGGAGTTTAGGGATAATGCGTCCACTCGCCTTGACAATCTGTTGAATTACGACAAAAATATGGCACAGCTAAAGGAAAGATATAATAATCTCCTTGACAAAGCAGTAGAAAAGGCAAAAAACCTTACAAATCTCCGCCAAAAGGCAGGGGAGGAGTTTTCCGCAAGGGTGCAAAAGGAAATGAGCTTTCTTGATATGCCCAATGTAAGAATTTTTGTTTCAATGGAAGAAACTCCACTAACCTCCACAGGCAAGGATAAGGTTGAAATTCTAATTTCCGCAAACCCCGGAGAAACTCCAAAGCCTGTTTCAAAAATCGCATCAGGAGGTGAGCTTTCCCGAATGATGCTTGCAATTAAGACTGTTCTTTCCGCCAGTGACATTGTAGATACACTTATCTTTGACGAGGTGGACACAGGAATTTCCGGCAAAGCCTCCCGAAAGGTTGGACTAAAGCTAAAGGAAGTTTCAAAAAACCGTCAGGTAATCTGCGTAACCCATCAGGTGCAGATAGCCTCCCTCGGTGACAGCCACCACCTTATCCGCAAAAATGTTAAGGACGGAAGAACCTTTACAGATGTTGTCACCCTTGACCACAACGGCAGAGTAGACGAGCTTTCCCGAATCATGGCAGGCATAGAAATAACAGAAAGCACAAGAAAATTAGCAGAAGAAATGCTAAGCGAAAACAACTGATATTATCTATTACAATATAAAGCAACAACAGAGGTATATATGAAAGTATGGTCAGTGAAAAAACTTAATAAGGAACGAGCATTGGCTATATCAAAGCAGTATGATTTGCCGGTTTTTCTCTCTATGATGCTTGACATAAGAGGCATTATCACCCAAGATGAAATACGTGATTTTCTAAGCAACGAGAGTAATTTCTCCGACCCATTCTTAATGAAGGATATGGACAAGGCTGTAAACCGTATCACATCAGCCATAGAAAACGGCGAAAAAATTTGTGTTTACGGCGACTATGACGCAGACGGCGTAACAAGTACATCTCTGCTTTTCAGCTACCTCTACGACAATGTTGGTGCAGATGTAATCTTTTACATTCCCTCACGAAGCGGTGAGGGCTACGGAATGAATAACAATGCTGTTGACAAGCTTCATAATCAAGGTGTAAACCTTATCATAACAGTTGACAACGGCATTTCTTCAAGGGAGGTTATTTCCTATGCCAATACACTTGGAATAGACACTGTTGTCACAGACCACCATATGCCCTCAGGGGAGCTTCCACCTGCTGTTGCGGTGGTTGATGCCCAAAGAGAGGACGACCAAAGCCCTTATAAGGATTTTTCAGGTGTAGGTATTGCCTTTAAGCTTGTAATGGCTATTGAGGGTGAATATGCCGACATAGAAAATCTCCTTGAAAACTTCAGCGATATTGCCACCTTGGGTACAATAGGCGATATTGTTCCCCTAAGGGGTGAAAACAGAACTCTTGTAAAGCAGGGACTAATGCATATCCAAAACAGCGACCGAATAGGCATTAACGCAATGAAGGAGGAAGCCGGCTTAAACGACAAAAAAATCACCGCCGGCAATGTTTCCTTTACCCTTGTTCCACGAATTAACGCAGGTGGCAGACTTGGACTTTCCGACAAAAGCGTTGAGCTTTTACTCACAGATAATTACGAAAAGGCAGTTTCTATTGCAGACGAGCTTGGTGCCGACAACAGAGAGCGACAGGGAATAGAAAAGCAGATTTTAGACTCAATAAATCAAAGCGTTTCCAAAACCCCCAACATAGTTAACGACAAAATTATCGTCCTTGCAGGAGAGGGTTGGCATCAGGGAGTAATAGGAATTGTTGCATCAAGAATTAAGGAAATTTACGATAAACCCACAATAATTATCGGCATTGACAGCGACGGAACAGCCAAAGGCAGCGGCAGAAGTGTAGAGGGTTTTTCCCTGTGCGATGCTGTTTTTGCCTGTAGTGATGTGCTAACAAATTACGGTGGGCACCCAATGGCTGTGGGTATCGGTCTTAAAAAAGAAAATATCCCATTATTCCGCAAAAGAATTAACGAATACTGCGAAAGTATTACAATGCCCTACAACAGGATTGACATTGACTGCAAACTAAATCCGGCTCAGCTTGATTTATCACTTGTAGAAAGCCTAAGCTATCTTGAGCCTTACGGTGCCTGTAATCCGTCACCTGTTTTCGGACTTTACAACCTTAAAATCAGCAAAATTCAGCCCTTAGGCGGAGGAAAGCACCTACGACTTTCCCTCTTTAGGCAAAATACATATGTAAACGCAATGTATTTTAATCATACAGTTGAGGATTGCTGTTACCGAGTCGGCGATACTGTTGATTTAGCAGTATCCCTTGACAAAAATGTGTATAACGGACAGGAAAATTTGAGTATAATAATCAAAAGCATCAAATATTCCCAAAGCGACAACGAAGCCCTAATTGACAGCCAGAGGATTTTTGAAAAATTTGCAACAAAGCAAAAATTAACCTACAGCGAAGCACAGTCAATTCTCCCAAGCAGAGATGATTTTGCTTTGGTTTACAGATTTTTAAAGTCAAACAATGGCTTTATTTATGGCGAATATGCCCTTACTCATTTCCTTAACTACAAAGTAAGTATGGGCAAGCTGAAAATTATCCTGTATGCTATGAAGGAACTTGGACTTATCTTTTGGGAGCAGGGACTTTATACCAGCAAAATCCAGATGGTCCCAAGCGGAAAGGTTAATTTGGATGACTCTGTATTCATCAAAAAACTAAAGGAGGTGCAGTAATATGGTCGAACATTACGAAAACTATAACGACTTTAACGACCTTATTGATTTTATTAACAACAGCGGTAACGACTTTGATATGGCTCTCATAACAAAGGCGTATCACCTGGCTTATGAAGCCCACGGTGACCAAAGGCGAGTTTCCGGAGTACCCTATATTTTGCACCCCACATCAGTCGCCTGTATTCTGGTTGAAATCGGTATGGATACCGACTGCGTTGTTGCGGCTCTACTACACGATGTTGTTGAGGACACAGAGGTTGAGCTTGACGAAATAAAAAAGCAGTTTGGCGAAACTATTGCCGAGCTTGTTGACGGTGTAACAAAGCTTTCAAAAATTTCCTACTCAAACCGTGAGGAAAGACAGGCAGAAAACCTTAGAAAAATGCTTATTGCAATGAGCAACGACATCAGGGTTATCATTGTAAAGCTTGCCGACAGACTTCACAACCTCAGAACCATTGAGGTTATGAAACCTCAAAAACAGCGTGACAAGGCACTTGAAGTTATGGAGGTCTATGCTCCTATTGCACACCGCCTTGGAATGAAGGCGTTGAAGGAACAGCTTGAGGACATCTCCATAAGAATACTCGACCCTGTCGGATACGAGGAAATCGAAAATGAACTTCTCCTTAAAAAGGACGAAAGAGATAAATTTATCGACAAAATCAAGTCAGAAATCAAAAACAGAATTGGCGACTCGGTTAAAAAAATCTATGTTTCCGGCAGAGTAAAGTCAATCAACTCCATTTACCGCAAAACCTTTATGAAGGGCAAAACAATGGACCAAATCTATGATGTTTTTGCGGTAAGAATAATTGTGGATTCCGTTTTGGACTGCTACAATGTTTTGGGTGTAATTCACGACATCTACCAGCCTTTACCAAACAGGTTCAAGGATTACATCAGCACCCCAAAGAAAAATATGTACCAGTCACTACACACAACTGTTATAGGCAAAGAGGGCGTACCATTTGAGGTGCAAATCCGCACATGGGAAATGCACTACACAGCGGAGTATGGAATTGCCGCCCATTGGAAGTACAAGCTGGGACTTTCCCCAACAAAAAATGACAAGGACATACTTAAGGAGAGGATAGAGTCCTTGAGAAGAATGATTGAAAATCAAATTCAGTCCGAGGACTCCACAGATATTATCAAAAATATCAAAAACGACCTTAGTCAGGAAGAGGTATTTGTATTCACCCCAAAGGGCGACCTAATAAACCTCCCAAGCGGGTCAACCGTAATCGACCTTGCCTATGCCATTCATACCGAGGTTGGCAACAGGATGATTGGCGCCAAGGCAGACAGAAGAATTGTCCCAATTAACTACAAGCTGAAAAACGGAGAAATTATTGAGATTATCACCCAAAAGGAGGGTACAGGCCCCAAAAGGGATTGGCTCAATATTGTAAAAACCTCTGAAGCAAGGACAAAAATCCGTCAGTGGTTTAAGCGTGAACGCAGAGAAGAAAATATTGTTGAGGGCAAGTCAGCCCTTGAAGCAGAGCTTAAAAAATCCGGCATTTATATGACGGAGGAGGACGCCAACGATATTTTTCCAAAAATGCTCCAAAAACAGCATTGTAATAATATTGACGACCTCTACGCCGCAATAGGCTACGGCGGAATACAAATTTGGAAGATACTCCCAAGAATAAAGGAAGAATATCAAAAGAAGTACGAAAAAAAGGTTGTTGAGTTCGTTCCGCCAAAGGAACCTGCCAAAAAGCATAATAAGGTTTCTTCAGGTGTTGAAATTGAGGGTATGGACGACTGCCTGATAAAATTCTCCAAGTGCTGTAATCCTTTACCCGGTGACGATATTATCGGCTTTATCACAAGGGGCTACGGTGTTTCTATCCACAAGAGAACCTGTACTAATGTACCAAAGGACATTTCAGCCTGTGCCGAGCCTGAACGCTGGGTTAGGGCAAAGTGGATTGGCAAAATCAACGACAGCTTCCAAAGTACACTTGAAATTGTGGCTACCGACCGCACAGGTCTTTTGGCTGATGTTACAATTCAGCTTTCACAAATGCACATTTTCATCAGGAGTCTTACTTCACGAGAGGCTAAAAACGGAAATGCTGTTGTAACAGCAACAATAGATACAAACGGAATTGACCACCTAAAGGGCATTATGACTCACTTAGGCAACATCAACGGTATAATTTCGGTAACAAGAATATAGATGAATAATTTACGCCGTACGCTGTCATTCCAAGGGGATAATACATACCTCCTGTCATTCTGAGGGAGCAAAGCGACCGAAGAATCTGAAAGGAAAGCAGTAGTGCATTTACCGACACTGTCAGGTTATAGAAAAGTATGATTTCTCTAACAAAATTAGTGGTAGAGGCAAGGGATTCCTCGACAAGCCGGGAATGACATAATAATTGATAACAGAGGTGAATTATGCGAGTAGTTTTACAAAGGGTTTCCTTTGCCAATGTAGAAATAAACAAAGAAATTAAAGGAAAGTGTGAAAAGGGTTTTCTTGTTTTACTGGGTGTAAAACAGGGCGACACAGAGAAAGAGGCAGATTTTTTAGCCTCAAAGGTTGCAAACCTCAGGGTGTTTTCCGACGAAAACGACAAGATGAATCTTTCTCTCCTTGACATAGGGGGAGAGGCTCTTGTTATTTCTAACTTCACCCTTTATGCCGACTGCAGTCACGGCAGGCGACCATCCTTTATAAATGCAGAAAAACCACAGAAGGCAAATGAACTTTACGAATACTTTTGCAGTAAACTTAAGGAACAAGGTGTCACTTCGGTAGAAAAGGGTGAGTTCGGTGCAGATATGAAGGTAAGTCTGCTTAATGACGGACCTGTTACAATAATTCTTGACACAGAGGAGATTATGAAATGACAGAAATCAAAACATTTCAGGTTGGAATAATGCCTACAAATTCATATGTGATAAGGGATATTGAAACATCTGCAATGGCGATTGTTGACCCCGGTGAATACTCCAAGGAGGCAGTTGGTTACATCAAGTCTAACGGCGGAAATCTTGAAATGATACTGCTGACTCACGGTCATTTCGACCACATAACAGGTGTTTCTCACTACCTAAAACAGTTTCCAAATGCCAAGGTATATATCGGCGAAAAGGATTTGCCGTCCCTTGAAAATGACGATTTGAACCTTTCAAACAAGTTTGCAAGCAGGAAGTTTACTCATTTTTCAGCCGACTCCCTAAAGGACGGTGAGGTTGTTAATCTTGGCAACACAAAAATTAAATATATGGAAACCTCAGGTCACACAATGGGAAGCGGTTGCTTTATCTTTGACCAAAACATAATGTCAGGGGATACCCTGTTTTGTGAGTCCTGCGGAAGAACAGATTTTCCCGATTCTTCTCCTGCCTCAATGATAAAAAGCCTTCTTAAGATAGCATCTCTTGAGGGTGAATACAACATTTACCCCGGTCATATGGAAAGCACAACCCTTTCCCACGAGAAAAAATATAACCCTTATATGAACACAAGCTATGAAGATATTTATTGATAACCATCCGTTTCATTACGAAATAGAAAATATAGCAAGGTTGTTTTTTCCATACGAAAAGCTTGAAGTAATCAAGGACACAAAAGCGGTCAATGAGGGAGAATATATCCTTACAGCAGTTGACGATAAAATAAGTGTCACAGCGGTATTTTCACAGTATAAAAGTACCCTCACAGCTGAAAAAACAGGTGATGATAAAGTCGATGAACAGATAATTTGCTCACTTCTTTTCAAGATTTTAACGGATTACACAGGTATAACAATGCCTTGGGGTATGATTACAGGAGTTCGTCCTATAAAATATCTCCGTAGTGTAATGCTTGAAAAGGGTGAGGATTTTGCCCGAGATTACTTCAAAAATTACTACTATGTAACGGACGAAAAAATTTCCCTTGCCACCAAAACAGAAAAATACGAGAGGAAAATTCTTAATTCTTCAAAAGAAAATTCATTTTCTCTCTATGTTTCAATACCGTTTTGTCCGTCAAGGTGCAGTTATTGCAGTTTTGTTTCACAATCTGTGGAACGGACAAAGCACCTTATGGAGCCATATGTTGATTTGCTGTGTAAAGAAATTTCTTTAACAGGAGAAATCGCAAAGAAACATTCACTGAAGCTGGAAACCGTCTATATCGGCGGCGGCACACCTACAACACTAAATCCAAGTCAGCTAAGGAAACTAATAAATACAATAAACAGTTCCTTTAATATGGCTGAGTGTAGGGAATTTACCGTTGAAGCCGGCAGACCGGACACAATAACACCTGAAAAACTTAAGGAGCTAAAGTCAGGCGGAGTGACAAGAATTAGCATAAACCCTCAAACCCTTAACGATAATGTCCTTAGTTCAATTGGTCGAAGGCATACAACGGAAGACACCTTAAAAGCCTTTAAAACAGCAAGTGCCTTTAATTTTGACACAGTAAATTCCGACCTGATTGCAGGACTTCCCGACGACACCTTTGAAAGCTTTGCAAACAGTCTTGACAAAATAATTGACCTTGATGTGAACAATATCACAGTACACACACTGTCAATCAAAAGAAGTGCCGACTACACCGAAAACGGTCTTACAACAGGCAGGAAAGATGCAGAGAGAACAGGCAAAATGCTCAGCTATGCCGAAAAAAGGCTGACAGAAATGGGCTACATACCATATTACCTCTACCGCCAAAGCAGAATGGTAGGGAATTACGAAAATGTAGGTTGGTCAAAGCCCGGTCACGAGGGACTTTACAATGTTTTCATTATGGACGAAACACATTCAATTCTCGCCTGTGGTGCAGGTGCAGTAACAAAGCTGAAAAATCACAAAAAGAATGATTTGCAACGCATTTTTAACTACAAATTTCCATATGAATATATTGACAAGTTTGATGAGATACTAAACCGCAAGGAAAATGCCGATAATTTTTTTCAGAACTTACGAAATAAGGTTGAAAGTTTTAATAATAAATGCTATAATATATAAAATTTTGAAAGGGGTTTTTCAGAATGGGAATATTAGATGATGTTATGGTAAATGTTAAGTCAGCGGCAAGCACCGTTTCAAAAAAGACAAGTAATATAGTTGATTATTCAAAGTTGAAATTTACTGCTTCGGGACTTTCAAACGAGATTCGTAAAAAATATCAAACTCTTGGCGAGGAAGTATATGCTTGCAGTAAAATCGGCGTAGAGGACAGCAGGTCTATTGAGTTGCTCATTAAAGAGATTGACGAGCTAAAGGCACAGCTTCAAACAACCAATGAGTATATCACAGCAGCAAGACATAAGGTTATATGCCCTTCCTGTAAGGCAGAGCTTGACAAAGACAGCCTTTTCTGCAACAAGTGCGGAGCCAAAATTGAGCAGGACCCTTTTGTACCTGAGGACGATACTATTGATGACGAAGAAGAGGTTGTTGTAGAAGATCCTTTCAAGGAAGTTGTTGTTAAGAGCGATTCCGACGAGGATGCAGGTATGCAGGAATAATTATTAAAATTTTCATATAAAAAGGCGGGAAACCGCCTTTTTTAACTGTAAGGTGATTGATTTGGCGAAAAACAAAAACAAAAACCAAAGCATCCAAGGTCAAACCTTTGTCAAGGGCGCAATGATAATGTCCCTTGCACTTATCATCGTTAAGCTTTGCGGTATGATTTACAAGGTGGCCTTAACCAGAGTTTACGGACTTTTCGGTCCCGAACTTGCCTCCTTTGGTACAGGTCTTTTTAACAATGCCTACGAAATCTATGTACCGCTTTTCACTATTGCAACAGCAGGTCTGCCGATAGCAGTATCAAGGATGATTTCCGAAAGCAATGCACAAAAAAGGTACAAGGACATAAAGAGAATACACAAGGTGTCTATTCCTTTCTTCGTAATAATGGGAATTGTCTGCTCACTTCTTATGTTCGGCGGCAGCTTTTTCTATATCAAAATTATAGATTCCCCATATGCACTGCCATCAATGATATGCCTTTCACCCACAATATTTTTCGGCTGTCTTGTTTCTATTTACAGAGGATATTTTGAGGGTATGAGGAATATGACTCCAACCTCTGTATCGGAAATTATCGAGGGTGCCTCAAAGCTTGCCTTCGGACTAACCTTTGCATATCTCATTATGAAGTTTGGTCTTGACAGCTATGAGGCTGACGGAACAATTTTCGGACTTACCTTTTCAAGTCAAAAAGAGGCTATCTACACCCTTGTGGGATACTCCGTTTCAGGTGCTGTACTTGGCATTACAGTAGGTACTCTTCTCAGTTTTCTGTATCTTTTCCTAAAGTACAGGAGAATAGGCGGAGGAATAACACAGGAACAGCTTAATTCCTCTGTTGACGCAAGGTCAAAGAACGAAACCTTCCGTGTTCTCATAAGAACAGCAATTCCAATCGGTCTTGGTGCCCTTGTTATGAATGTCAGCGGCAGCATTGACGGTATGATAATCCAGCGTGTTATTGCAGATATGTCAGTAAGCAACGGTTCAGCCCTTGCGTCCCAGTATCCAATGTATGCAGATGCAGTTTTAGACGGAACAATCCAAACAAAGCTGTGGGGATGCTACGGCGCAGCGTTAACAGTAATGCAGCTTGTCACAGTTATTACACAGGCATTCGGCACAACAGCTATGCCTATGGTCACAAGTGCCTATGCAAAGGGCGACAAAAAAATGCTTAAAACGGCCATTAACCGAGTACTAAAGCTCACTTGTCTTGTAACCTTCCCTTGCGGAATAGGACTTTCTGTCTTGGCAGAACCGATTATGCAAATCACCTACGGCGGAGATGTTGCCATTGTAGGTGCAGAATGCCTGAAGATAATGGGCTTTGCAGTATTGTTTATGGCAGGAATTACACCAATATGCTCAATGCTCCAGGGTGTTGGCAAGGTAAGTACACCGGTTATGCTTTACACAATAGCAGTGGTAGTCAAAATTGTTATGAACTTTGCACTTGTCACAAATGTGAATGTAAACATCAGAGGAGCCGCCACAGGTACACTTGTAGGATTTTTGATTGTGTGCGTAATTGCAATGTACATTCTTGTCAAGACAACAGGAATAAGACCAAACTTTAAAAACGCATTGATAAAGCCTCTTATAAGCGGAATAATCTGCGGAGTTACAGCATATTTTACTTACTATTTCTTAAGAGATATGATAAATATCTACCTTGCAACATTCATTTCAATTTGCTTTGCAGGAATTATTTATGCTGTTTTCATATTAATTCTCAAGACTTTTGATAAAAATGACCTTGAAATCCTCACAAAAAACGAAAAAATCGCAAAAATACTTGCAAAATTCAAACTTATGAAGTAAAATATATTTGTTGATTTACGCAATAAACAAATCAAAGGGGGAAGAGCATTGGATTTTCAGCAAAAGCCAAAGTACGGTTTTGAGGATTTATTACAAATTATGAAGATGCTGAGAGCCCCCGGAGGTTGCCCTTGGGACAGAGAGCAAACCCATAAATCAATAAGGCAAAATTTTATTGAAGAAACTTATGAGGTAATTGAGGCTATCGACACTGAAGACAAAGAACTCCTCAAGGAAGAGCTTGGAGATGTTCTTTTGCAGGTTGTTTTCCATTCAGAAATGGAAAGCGAAGTAGGTAGCTTTGATATAAATGATGTTTGCGACGGCATATGTAAAAAGCTGATTGTCAGACATCCCCATATCTTTGCTGATGTCAAGGCTGACACAACTGATGAAGTTTTATCAAATTGGGATAAAATAAAAATGCAGACTAAGTCACAAAAAACTCAGTCAGACGCTATGGATAGTGTATCAAAATCCCTGCCATCTCTTATGAGAAGTGAAAAACTTCAGAAAAAAGCAGCCAAGGTTGGTTTTGACTGGCCTGATGTTAGCGGAGCGCTTCAAAAGGTGGAAGAAGAAACTCAGGAACTTAAGAAGGCTATTGAAGACGGCGACAAAAAAGGTATGGAAGAAGAACTTGGAGATTTACTGTTTTCTGTTGTAAATGTTTCAAGATTTTTAAAGGTGGATTCAGAAGAAGCACTTTATCACGCCTGCGACAAATTTACAAATCGTTTCAGAATGGTTGAGAACTTGGCGAAAGAGCGTGGTATTGCTATGGAATCAGCACCGCTATCCTTACTTGATTCCCTGTGGGATGAAGTAAAATAATGTACTATTTTTACGGAGGAAAATAAAAATGAAAAAGACAGAATTAATTGCTGCTATTGCAGAAAAGAGCGGTCTTACAAAGAAAGATGCTGAGGCAGCACTTGCAGCTACAATCGACACAATCGTAGAAACTGTTGCTGCAGGCGACAAGATTCAGATTGTAGGCTTTGGTACATTTGAACAGCGTCAGAGAAATGCAAGAATGGGTTGCGACCCAAGAACAGGTAACAAGATTGAAATTCCTGCTTCTAAGGTTCCTGCATTCAAGGCAGGTAAAGAATTTAAGAATATTGTTAACCAGTAATATTAGGAAAACAAAATAAATCTGTGTAGCAATATGCATTAAAGATTTAATCATTGTTTATTAGTAATTTTGGCTGACTTTTTGTCAGCCTTTTACTTTTTTGGAGTTTTTATGAGATTAGACAAGTATTTAAAGGTAAGCAGAATTATCAAACGCCGAACTGTTGCCAACGAGGCTTGTGATGCCGGCAAGGTTTCCGTTAACGGCAATGTAGCCAGAGCCTCAACTAAAGTCAAAGAAGGGGACAGAATAGACATCACCCTTGGGGAAAGGACAGTATCGGTAGAGGTTGTTTCCGTAAAGGAAACAATCCGTAAAGAGGAAGCAACAACTCTGTACAAACCAATATCATAATTAACATTTTCCCCCATATAATTTACTGTAAAAGATAAATTATATGGGGGATTGTTATGCCTGAAAATCAAATTATATTGAAGGATAGAAAAGAGCTTTCCGTAACAGGGGTAAAGGATGTGAATGCTTTTACAGAGGAAAGCGTGGTGCTGACCCTTGAAAGCTCATCCCTTGTAATCAAAGGAGAGTCACTTCACATTAATAAACTGAACCTTGAAAGCGGAGAGGTGAATGTTGACGGAAAGGTAAATTCCCTGCAATACATAAAGGAAACAACCGATAAAGGCTTTATCAAAAGGCTGTTAAGATAATGGAGCTGTATCAAACCTTTCACCCCACAGTATTTTTAATATCTCTGTTGTGGGGAGCTTTTATATACGAGCTTTACGACATCAACCGCTTTTTAAGGTATGTTTTCAAAAACCATAAATATGCAATCATCTTCCTTGACATATTGTTTATGGTTCTATGTTCTGTCATAGTGTTCATATTTTCACTTGCTTACAATTTCGGCAAAATAAGAATTTATATGCTGATTGGTATAACGATAAGTGTATTAACCCTGAGATTTACCGTAGGTAAACTATCCATTGTACTTTTTGTAAAGCTATTTTCAATATTTAGTGTAATTATTCAAAAAATTTATGCATTTTTCAAAAAAGTTCTAACAAAACTATTGAAATCATTTGCGTTTTTAGTGTATAATTTAGGTGTAATAATAAAGAGAATTATAAACAGATTTGTATTTTTTAAAAAAGGTTGTAAGAATGAGAAAAAAGAACAATATTAGTGCTGAAAATATGGTGGTTTCTGACAGCGAAAATGTTGTTAAAGAAGTTACACCTGTCAAGAAAAAGGAAAAGAAAAAATATCGTTTTCTTTTAATAACTGCTGTTGTGATTTTTGCATTGTATGCGGCATATGTGCTAATATCTCAGTTTTATCAAATTGATAAAAAGCAGAGTGAGCTTGACGCACTTAACAACAAAATTTCTGTACAAGAAATAAAAAATGATAAATTAACAGATATATATAACCTGTCCGACAAGGACAATGAGGAATATATTGAAAAAAAGGCAAAGGAAGATGGTTATCTTCACGCCGGAGAAAGAGTATTTGTAAACATATCAGGCGA
Source organism: Oscillospiraceae bacterium (assembly GCA_029225165.1). GTDB lineage: Bacteria > Bacillota > Clostridia > Oscillospirales > Acutalibacteraceae > Ruminococcoides. The sequence continues at coordinate 70,649 of JAQXVY010000034.1, read as the reverse complement.
CTGATGGAAATGGGAACAAGGGGTAGAATATGGCTCTGGAAGTAGGTAGTGTATTAAAGGGTAAAGTAACAGGAGTAATGAAGTTTGGTGCTTTTGTTGCTTTGCCGGACAATAAATCAGGAATGGTACATATTTCGGAAATTTCTCACGAATATGTAAAAGACATTAACGATGCAATCAAGGTTGGGGATGAAGTAACAGTAAAGATTATCTCCATAGATGACGGAAAGATTTCTCTTTCAATTAAAGCAAATCTTGAAAAACCTGCACCAAAGCCAAAGCAAAAAAGACCTCGCAAACCTTATGTACCTGCACCAAAGGTAACATCTCCCGGAGATTTTCAGTGGGAGGACAGCAAAAACGACAGTAGCTCCTTTGAGGATATGATGAGCAGGTTTAAAAAGACTTCTGAGGACAAAATGTCCGATTTGAAGCGTGGGAACGAAAGTCGCGGTTATTCCCGCAGGGGTGGCCGTAATAAATAAATACTGGAGGAATTTTAATGAAAATAGCCTACACAGCCAGAAAAGTTAACCTAAAGGACAATTTTAAAGAACTTTGCGAAAAAAAGCTTTCCAAGTTTAATAAAATTTTTTCAGAGGATGCAACAGTCTCTGTTGTTGTTACACTTTACAAAAATCGTCAGACAGTTGAAGTTACAGTAAGCGACAACGGTATGATTTACAGAGCAGAGGACACACAGGACGAAATGAACGACGCTCTTGACAAGGTTGTTGATATTCTGGGCAGACAATTGCGCAAGAACAAAACTCGTCTTTCCCGCCGTCTAAGGGACAACACAGCTGACTTTACAGCAATTCTCCCTGATGAGGATATTGAGGACGAGGAGGAGTTCGACATTCGTTACAAGACAATCCCTGTTAAGCCTATTTCAGTTGAGGAGGCAATTCTCCAAATGAATATGCTTAACCACGATTTCTTTGTATTCATCAATGCTGAAACAAACGAAACAAATGTTGTCTATAAGCGTAAGGGCAACACCTACGGACTTCTTGAGCCTGAGGTATAAACAGGTAAAATATTCAAATACTTTAACACATAAACATATAAACACATATAACATATAGAGATATAGAGGCTCAAAAAGCCTCTATATTTTTTGGAGATTTTTATGAAAAAAGATTTTACAATGGTTGCCACTTGCCTCCTTGGAGTAGAGGGACTTGTGGCGAATGAACTAAAATTTATGGGTGCAAATGATGTGTCCGCCGAAAACGGCAGAGTAGTATTTAAGGGCGACAGCAAAATCCTTGCAAGGGCGAATATCTGCTCACGATTTGCCGAGAGAATATTAATTCTCCTTGACACCTTCTATGCAAAAAGCTTTCCACAGCTTTTTGACGGTGTTTCAAGGATTAATTGGTCAGATTACCTTGACGAAAAGGATAAATTCCCTGTAAAAGGCACCTGCCTTTCCAGTCAGCTTATGTCTGTACCCGACTGTCAAAAAATCATCAAAAAGTCAGTGGCAAAATCCCTTTCATCATACTACGGTAAGGAATGGCTTTCCGAAGAGGGTGAACTTCATCAAATTCAGTTTTTAATTATGAAAGATAAAGCGTCAATTATGATAGACACTACTGGTGTAGGACTTTATAAAAGAGGATATAGAGAAAATTCCAATGATGCTCCAATCAAAGAAACTTTGGCGGCAGTACTTTCCCAGCTGTCACAGGTCAGAAAAAACCACACAGTAATCGACCCAATGTGCGGCAGTGGAACAATTCTTATTGAAAGTGCATTAAAGGCTATGAATATTGCACCGGGACTTAACAGAGGTTTTGTATCTGAAAACTGGAGCCAAATTCCAAAGGAAGTGTGGGAGGAGGAAAGACAGAGAGCCAAATCCCAAATGAACAAGGACTGCGACTTCAAAGCCTTTGGCTACGATATTGACAGAGATGCCCTGAATATAGCAAGAGAAAATGCCTACAAAGCAGGGGTAGGTGACAGAATCACTTTTGAGCAAAGGGATATTAAGGAGTTTACCCGGAATTTCCCCCGTGGTACAGTAATTACAAACCCGCCTTACGGTGAAAGACTCCTTGACATTGACAAGGCTCGTGAGCTTTATAAAATTATGGGGCAAAAATTCGCCAAAAAAGACGGTTGGAGTTATACTATAATATCTCCTGACGATGAATTTGAAAAAATCTTTGGCAGAAAAGCGGATAAACGAAGAAAGCTTTACAACGGAATGTTAAAATGCCAGGCATTTATGTACTTCAAAAAGTAAAATGTATATTATTTTTCAGCTTTTCAAGATTACGGAATAATAATTTGAAAATTTTTCAAAATTATACTTGACGAGTATATAAGTTAGTGCTACAATAACATTAGCACTCGAAGAAAGAGAGTGCTAATTACTACAATCACACTCGAAGGAGGAAAAATATTATGACTATTAAACCATTAGCTGACAAGGTAGTTGTCAAAATCGAAGAGGCAGAGCAAACAACTGCTTCCGGCATTGTACTTTCAGCATCTGCACAGGAAAAGCCATCCTTTGCAACAGTAGTTGCAGTAGGTCCAGGCGGTGTAGTAGACGGTGAAAAGGTAGAAATGACTGTAAAAGAGGGCGACAAGGTTGTTACCTCCAAGTACAGCGGTACAGAAATCAAGCTTGACGGGGAAGAGTACACAATCGTTTCTCAGTCAGATATTCTCGCAATAGTTGAATAAGAAAAGAGGTAATTTGAAATGGCAAAGCAAATGCTTTATGGCGAAGATGCAAGAAAGGCTCTAATGTCCGGTATTGACCAGCTCGCCGACACAGTAAAAATCACACTTGGCCCAAAGGGCAGAAATGTAGTTCTTGACAAAAAGTTTGGTGCACCACTCATCACAAACGACGGTGTTACAATCGCAAAGGAAATCGAGCTTGACGACCCATTCGAGAATATGGGCGCACAGCTTGTAAAGGAAGTTTCCACAAAGACAAACGATGTTGCCGGTGACGGTACAACAACAGCAACTCTTCTTGCACAGGCACTTATCCGTGAGGGTATGAAGAATGTTACAGCAGGTGCAAACCCAATGGTACTTAAAAACGGTATTAAAAAGGCTGTTGACAAGGCTGTTGAAACATTAAAAGAAAATTCAAAAGAGGTTGCAGGCACAGAGGATATTGCAAGAGTTGCAACAATCTCTTCCGCAGACCCATTCATCGGCAATCTTATTGCAGAGGCAATGGAAAAGGTTTCCACAGATGGTGTTATCACAGTTGAGGAGTCCAAAACAGCCGAAACATATTCCGAGGTTGTTGAGGGTATGATGTTCGACAGAGGCTACATCGCACCTTATATGGTAACAGATACAGACAAGATGGTTGCAGAGCTTGACGACTGCCTTATCCTCATTACAGACAAAAAGATTTCAACAACACAGGAAATTCTTCCTCTCCTTGAACAGATTGTTCAGTCAGGCAGAAAGCTCCTTATCATTGCCGAGGATGTAGAGGGCGAGGCTCTCACAACTTTGGTTCTCAACAAGCTCCGTGGCACATTCACCTGTGTTGCTGTCAAGGCTCCCGGTTTTGGCGACAGAAGAAAAGAAATGCTTATGGATATTGCAACCCTTACAGGCGGTCAGGTAATCACATCCGACCTTGGTCTTGAATTAAAGGACTGCACAATTGACCAGCTTGGCACAGCTCGTCAGGTTAAGGTTGACAAGGAAAACACAATCATTGTTGACGGTGCAGGCGACCCACAGGCTATCAAGGACAGAGTTAATCAAATCCGTTCACAGATTGAAACAACAACATCCGACTTTGACAAGGAAAAGCTACAGGAAAGACTTGCAAAGCTTGCAGGCGGTGTAGCAGTTATCAAGGTTGGCGCCGCAACAGAAATCGAAATGAAGGAAAAGAAGCTCCGCATCGAGGACGCCCTTGCAGCAACAAAGGCAGCAGTTGAAGAGGGTATCGTTGCAGGCGGCGGTACAGCCCTTGTAAACACAATCCCGGCAGTTTCAGCCCTTGCAGAAGAGGCAGAGGGCGACGAGCTGACAGGTATCAAGATTGTTCTCAAAGCACTTGAAGAGCCTGTTCGCCAGATTTCCGCAAATGCAGGTGTTGAGGGTTCTGTAATCCTTAACAACATTGTAGCCAAGGGCGAAGTAAACTATGGCTATAACGCACTCACCGGTGAATATATGGATATGATGAAGGAAGGCATTGTTGACCCAACCAAGGTTACAAGAAGCGCACTTCAGAACGCATCCTCAGTAGCCGCAATGGTTCTTACAACAGAGTCACTTGTAAGCGACATCAAGGAACCAACACCACCGGCAGCACCTGCCCCTGATATGGGCGGTATGTACTAATCAATATACCAATTATAAAATCAAATCCGTCGGATTAATCTCCGGCGGATTTTTTTAAGTAAAATGTGATATTTTAATAGCAGATTCCGTTGATGATGATTTGTTCCTTAATGTGACAGAAGGTACTCTTGTTTACGATAAAAAAACAGATACATATCGTAAAGAAGATGCGTCCCTTGTAAGAATAAACTAAATAAAGTCAAATATTCCCATTACAAAAGCCCTGCTGACCGGTTCAGCAGGGCTGTAATTTTGCATTTTAATACTTTACATTTACACTTTACTGTAACAGCTTGACCTAACAATCAATTTGCATGGCAGTTCAACACGCACATTGTTCTTGTGCTTTCCCATAATTTGGTCAAGCAAAAGTGTCAGTGCAAGGTGTCCTGTCTCTTTTTTAGGAATATCAATAGTTGTCAGCATAGGGTCTGTCTGTTCCGACTCCTTAATGTTGTCAATAGAAACAACGGAGGGATAGTATTTTTTTCTACTGCTCTTTATTGCATCCAACACTCCCACAGCGGTAATGTCGTTTGCACAGAAAATAGCGCTTGGAAGTACATCTTTTTCCAAAATACTTTTCATAATTTTATACCCGTCCTTTTTAGTCTGATTTGAGGGGTATATATTTGAGTGATTTAAGGGAATTTTGTGGTTAAACAGGGCTTGATAATACCCAATATACCTTGTTTCGTAGGTGCAGTCACCAATGTATGCAATATCTCTGTGACCAAGTGAAATAAGATATTCAACAGCCATTTCAGCGGCAGACATACCGTTACAAATCACCTCGTCATATTCAAAATTTGTAGGGTTTCTGTCAATGCCCACAATGTATGAGTATCGCTTTTTAAGTGTTTGTATGAGTTCTGTGGGGCATTTTCCCAGGATAATCAACCCGCTATCCTTTTTGTGTTCGATAGTAGACAGTGGTTGCTTTTGTTTGATAGACACAACCTCGTCAAAGGATTTAAATGGCACTTTAGAAATGCTTTTTTCTGTTAAAGAAATAATATCGAGATAATTAAGTATTTCTCCCAAAATGCACCCCTGCTCCAAAATCTCATCTTTTAGGTAAAGATAAACCTCCTTAAAAAACGGATCCTCATCAAGAGAACTAAACCTTGTCAAAAATATATCTATTGTATAGTGTTTTTCTTCAATGGGAACACCGCACTTTAAATTTTTGGCATTTATGTTGGGAGTGTATTTTTGCTTTCTCGCAATTTCCCATATTTTTTCCTCAAGTCCCGAATTGTTACAAGAGTGATGAGGATTGTTCAGCACCCTTGAAACAGTAGAAACAGATGTTCCCACTTCCTTTGCAATATCCTTTAACGACATATAATACTCCTTGAAAACGTTTGCAAATTTAATTTTAAATAGTAATTCAATATAAGAAAATTATATCATAAATACAGAAAAATACAAGTGAAATCGTTTGCAAAATTACCTGTTTAAAAATTATTTATGATATTTTATAATTTAAACAGTAAAGAAAAGAAGGTGTATTTATATGTCAAAAAATATTAAATTCAGAAGTATAAAATGCCTGATACTTGTTCTGCTGTTATCATTATCATCAGTAGCCTTTGTTGGTTGCGGTGAGGATGAAAATACAGTAAACATAGGTTATTTTAACAATGTAACCCACGCACAGGCACTATTAATGAAGTCAGACGGCTCTTTAGAAAAATCTCTGGGCAACGATATTAAAGTAAAGTGGACTGCCTTCAATGCCGGCCCTGCCGAGGTTGAAGCCCTGTTTTCAGGTGATATTGACATTGGCTACATAGGACCTGTTCCTGCTGTAACTGCAAATGTTAAATCAAGCGGCGATATTTCAATTATCTCAAGTGCCACAAAGGGCGGTGCTATCCTTGTAAAGAAAAAGGGCAGTGACATAAATTCAGCAAAGGACATTGCAAACAAGACAGTTTCAGTACCGCAAATCGGCAACACACAGCACTTGTGTCTGCTTAATCTGTTGAGTGAAAATGGCTTAAAGCCTGTTACAGAGGGTGGCAATGTAAATGTAACAGCAGTTCAGAATTCCGATGTAGAAAACCTTATGGAGCGTGGCGACATAGACGCTGCAATCGTACCCGAGCCATGGGGTGCAACCCTTCTTGGGAATGGTGCAGAGCTTGTTCTTGATTATGATGAGATATACTATTCAGGAGATTACGATGTAGCCGTAGTTGTAGTGAGAAACGAGTTCAAAAAGGAACATCCCGATATTGTAGAAAAGTTCCTTGAGCAACATAATATTGCAACAGAAACAATTACAAGTGACAAAGAAGAATGTCTGAAAAAGATTAATACCGAGCTAAAGGAATCCACAGGTAAGTCCTTAGGAGAGGATATTATCAGCGAGGCATTCACAAGAATAGGTGTAAGCACCCAACTTAACAAAGACTCTATTATGGATTTTGCAAAGATAAGCAAAGAGCAGGATTTCATCAAGGAAATTCCGTCACAGGACAGCTTGTTTACTAAATAATTCGGAGGATTTTATGGGTTTAACTTTTGAGGGAGTCAGCAAAAAGTTTGATACTTCAGAGAATGCAATACTTAAGAATATTGACCTTACAATAGAGCAGGGTGAATTTGTCTGCATAGTAGGTGAATCGGGTTGCGGAAAAAGCACCCTGCTAAACCTTGCGGCTGGACTTGAAAAGCCAACAGAGGGTCACATTTATCTGGATGGGGAAGAGGTCAAGGCACCGTCAGCAGACAGGACTGTTATGTTTCAGGAGCACGGTCTTTACCCGTGGCTGTCTGTCATTGACAATGTAAAATTCGGAATGAAGCTTGAGGGCGTCCCTAGAAAGGAACAAGAGGAAAGAGCACTTCACTACCTTGATATGGTGCATCTTACAGAGTACAAGGATTACTACATTCATCAGCTTTCAGGCGGAATGCGTCAACGAACAGCACTGGCAAGGGCACTCACAATAAACTCCAAGATTTTACTGATGGACGAGCCGTTTTCGGCACTTGATAAGCAGACATCAAACCGATTAAGAGAAGAACTGCAAAAAATATGGATGGAAACAAAAAAGACTGTGCTGTTCATAACACACAGCGTTGAAGAAGCAATATATCTTGCTGACAGAGTAGTGGTTCTTTCCCCAAGGAAAAACGGTGTTTCAGATATTATTGATGTAAATCTGCCACGACCAAGGAAGATTTACTCAAATGAATTTGTTGAGCTTAGAAAGCGAATACTTGGTGAAGTAAGGAGTTAAGGTTTTGGGTATTATTATTTTTGTTGTAATCCTACTTGCATTCTGGCAGGGCGGTTACTATTTATGCGTTGATATGTTACACCTGTGTAAGTCATATTCTGTTCCATCTCCAATAGGAGTGGTAAATCGTTTTATTGAGCTTTGTGAGGACGGTTCAATTTTTCAGGCAACAGGACTTTCCCTGTTAAGGGGAATTGCAGGCTTTGCCATAGCAGTTCTCGTAGGTGTTGCAATAGGATTTTTGATTAACCATTTTGGATATCTTCAAAAAAATCTAAAGCCTATTATCTTAGGTGTTCAAACATTGCCAAGCGTATGCTGGGTACCATTCTCAATACTTTGGTTTGGTCTTTCTACACAGGCAATAATTTTTGTTGTAGTAATGGGTTCAGCCTTTAGTATATCAATTGCAGTTGATAACGCAATTAAAAATATTCAGCCAATCTACTACAAGGCGGCATTGACAATGGGCGCTACAAAAAGGCAGATATATTCCTATGTTGTATTCCCGGCGGCACTTCCGGAGCTTATTTCCGGCTTAAAGCAAGGCTGGTCATTTGCATGGCGTGCATTGATGGCGGGTGAGGTTATGACAACCTCAATAAGCCTGGGACAAACCCTGATTATGGGTCGTGACCTTGCAGACATCAATCAGGTAGCCCTTGTTATGATAATCATCATACTTGTGGGAATTATAATAGACAAATGCATATTCTCTGTAATAGAGAAGAGAGTTTTATCAAAAAGAGGCCTTGCCTGATCAGGCATTGATAAAAAACAGGCTCTGTGCAACATTAAACTGTCAGCACAGAGCCTTATTTATATATTATTATTTTACACTAAGGAAACACTGACTAAATCATTTGCACAGATTGTGCAGTCAGATTTTTTGTCGGTTTGCCCAAAAAACCGCAGGAATACTGACGTATTGCGAGGATTTTTTGGGCAAACCGGCGGGAAATATGCAAACAAGATGTGTAAAGTTATTTATTCAGTGTTTCCTAAAATTCTTGTCTTACATTTCTGTTGAATAGGGCACTTAAGGCGGGTTTCAGGTCTTTACCCTCAAAAAGTACCTCATAAAGCTGTGTTACTATGGGCATTTCAATGCCTTTTTTCTTTGCAATTTTGTAAATTGCCTTGGTTGTCATAACGCCCTCGGCAAGCTTTTCAAACTTGTCACCCTGTATAAACTTTTCGCCAAACATTCTGTTGTGGCTCCATTTTGAGAATAGGGTAGCCTCATAGTCACCAAGGTGGCATAGTCCGTAAGCACTCATTCCATTTCCGCCCATAGCCTCAATAAAGCCTGAAATTTCCCTTGGTGCTCTTGCCATCAAAGCACCCTTTAGGCTGGTGTAACCCATACCGTCAAGCATACCGGCACAAATGCCGATAACATTCTTTGCGGCGGCTCCGATTTCCGAGCCGATAAGGTCAGTGCCTATGTAAAAGCGGATTAAGTCGCTGTTAAACTCACTGACAAGCCTTTCCTTAACGCTTTCCTTTTCGCTGTCTATGACCATACAGTTGGGAATACCCTTAACATAGTCCTGTGGATGTCCGGGGCCAACCCAAACTGCAACATCCGTCTTGTCCTTGTCAATAAAGTCAGAAACAACCTGGGAAAGCCTTTTTCCTGTGCTTTCCTCAATGCCCTTCATACAAAGGACAATGGTTTTTCCCTCAAGACTATATTTTGAAATGTCAGTCATATATTCTCTTAAATGCTGACAGCTTATTGATATAACAATAACCTCTGCTCTCTCAACGGAATACTTCAAATCGGAAGAAACCTCAATAGAGTCGGGGTAGGAGAGATAGTCATTTTTTCTGTTATTTTTAAGTGCAATAAATTCAGGGGCGTCTTCAAGTCCTCCCGACAAAACATTGTGACCTATTTTGTCAAGATACCAAGCGATACAGCTGCCCCAGCGACCGCATCCCAGCACGGAAATATTCATACAAAACCTCGCAAAAAAAATATAAAAATACCCCGCCTGACCGTAAATGCTTAAATATAACCTGCCTACAAAACGACAGGTGGGTGCACTCCCACAGGCATTAGGATCCCCGATGAATCAAAGGGTCTTCAACACCGCCAATGGAGTCCGTGCTCCCGATTTAAAAGTTGTAGGGTTATTTTCGCATATTCGCAAATCAGGCAGGGGGTTTATTAAGTTAAAAATAATAATTATTCTTCGTCCTCATCATCAAACATACTTGCAAATCTTTCTTCAAACTGCTGTGCAAGTCTGTCAAGAAGGTCCTCATCATCAAGCTCGGCAAGCTCTTCTTCGCCGTCGTCGTTCAGAATAACCTCCATAATGTAGTATTCTCCGGAGTCGTTCACACTATCCTCAGCATTATCAAAAACAGGATAAAGTGCCAAATACTCATTATCGTCCTCTACTATTTTGTCAAGTATCTCAAAAGTATGCTCATTGTTTTCTTCATCAATGAGAGTAATGAGATCCGGTGTGAATTCGTTATCCATTTTCTTCACCTCAATTTCTTTAACTATATTTTACATTATCTATATAGCATAAGTCAAGAGTATTTTTAATTCTTTATTTGTAACTATTTTCACAAAAATGTCATAAAATAATGGTAATAATTAAGAATGCTTTCAAAACTATAAAAATTATTGATTTAATCATTCCTTTGTTATATAATATACCTTATAAATATATGTGTATATAGTACACTTAAGGAGGATTTATTTTGTTAAAGTCCTTTGATAAGCTTCCGGCTGAATTTCAAAATGAAGAAGTTAAGAAGTATTATGATATTCTTTCCCGTAAAAAGCGAAGTATTCTTTTAAAGAGAATTACAGATGTTGTTTTGGCTTTAATTCTCATTGTATTGCTTTGTATTCCAATGCTTGTTATTGCCCTGATAATCAAAATCAGCGCAACAAAAGGTCCTGTATTTTATAAGCAGGAGCGAGTAACAAGGTACGGTAAGCGCTTTAGAATACTCAAATTCCGCACAATGATTGTAGGCTCTGACCAGTGCGGTGAGCTGCTCACTAAAGAGGGTGACGAGCGTGTTACGCTTATCGGACGAGCACTTCGCAAATACCGTCTTGACGAACTTCCTCAAATTTTTCATGTGCTTACAGGTAAAATGTCTATTGTAGGAACTCGTCCCGAGGTTGTAAAATATGTTGATTGCTACGCACCTGCCTATTACGCAACACTTCTTTTGCCGGCGGGTATAACCAGCTTTGCCTCAATCAAATATAAGGACGAGGATAAGCTGTTAAAAGACGGAGATGATGTTGACGCCGTGTATATAAACAGAATTCTCCCTGACAAAATGAGATACAACCTAAAATATTTACAGCGTTTTGGCTTTAGAAGAGATCTTAGCATAATGATAAAAACCGTTAAAGAAGTATTCAAAGGATAGGAGGCGGCTGTCATTAGTTTAATCAATAACTCAAGCTACTTTAGAATTAGCTTTGTGCTGTGCCTTTTCTTTACTAATATTGCCTTTTTGCAAATTCCTGCCTATGTTGCACTGGTTGTTTTAGGTGTGTGGGGAGTTTACCTTACACTAAGAAACATCATAAAGTACAAGGCTTACAAAAAGATGGAGTTTGGCATTTGGGCAATTGCTTTTTTGGCTATGAATTTAATTACCGCACTTATACATATAACAGATAATTTCCTAATAAATATGCTGTTTATTGTGTTTATGTGCATTTGCTTTTTTATGTTTTACGGTGTTCATACCGAGCCTGAAACCAACATCAAACACGAGCTGTATACAGTAGCAAGGATTTTCCTATATATGGTTACATTAATTCAAATTGCAGGTATCATCTGCCTTTTGTGTAATGTGTCATATCATAACGAGTGGATAGACCTTATTATTTACGAAAACAGATACACAGGACTTTTTATTAACCCAAACCTTTCGGGATTTTCCTCTGTTGTAGTTGTATTTTGTATCCACATCTTAACTATACACAAGTTCAGCAGTAAAAATTCCGATTTGCCCAAAACATCTCGTATTTGGCTTGCAACAGGTCTTTTTATCAGTATTTTTACTCTGTTTTTAAGCGACAGCAACGCAAGTCTTGTGCTGTTCTTAGGATATATTATTGTTTTTGTAATTACAAAATTTATCGCCTCAAAGGGTGATTACGGAAGAAAACAGCTTGTTCTAAGGTTCATTTCAACCCTTCTTGCAGGTGTTGTAATAATTTTCTGTACATTCTTCCTAAGAAGTGTTTGTCAGCTTGGTGTAGCCGCTGTGATAAACAGCGCAAATGAGGTTATTGTCAACGACAGCGACTCCATTACGGAAATTGAGGACGAAGAAATAACCTTTGAACACGAGAACGCAAATGTTGACTCCGGCAGATTTACCCTTTGGAGTCAGGCTATGACAATTTTCTCTCACTACCCTTTGGAGGGTATCGGCAAGGGAAATATTCTAAAGTACAGCTACGATTTCTTTGAAGACGGACTCCATTTTTCAAACCTTTACAGCGGTGACTTTGCAAGTCTGTTTGCAACATTCACCACAGACATACACAATGCCTACATAACAATACTTGTATGCTCAGGCATTTTTGGATTTTTACTGTTTATGATATTTGCCTTTAGAAACGGTTTCTCAATAACAAGGTATCTCTTCATCAAGGGTAAAAGTCTTGAACACACAGTTTTCCCCTGTATGTTCAGCTTTATTGTCGCATACCTTGGATTTGCCTGTTTTGAAAAGGCAATACTATATGATATATCATTTATGGTGATTTTCTTTTGGTTTATTTTGGGTCAAATTACCTGCTACAATTTCAGGGACAGAACCATTGACCAAAGGGATAACCTAAGTTTTAAACAGAGTATTAAACCGACTTTGTTGTAAAGAATAAACTAAGGTGATTGTATGAAGCTTTTTATAAAAAGAGATATTTCTTCTGACGGTGCTCTCTTTATGGTTTTTGATGAGCTGGGCAAAGAAAAGTTCTATGTGGGCAGGGATAACCGACATTCCCACTTTACTCTGTCAATCACCGATAAAAGCTTTAACAGGCTGTGCAGTATAACTACTGTACCTCTGCCTATGCTAAAGGCTTTTACTATCAAGGATAATAAGATTACAATCAGGCTTATTTTTAACAAAAATACTTCTCGTCAAATGTGCTATTATTACGGGATAAGCTGGCGTATTCGTGGCGACCTGAGGACTAAAAACTTTGAGGTTGTTGACAACGACAATACAGTCCTGCTTACCCACAGAGGTACTTGGTCAAGAAGTAATGATTGTTATGAAATAGACATAACAGAGGGCTCCAGAGAACTTTTGCTGGTTGCCTCTGCAATATGCGTTGATTTACTTCAGTCAGCGGATGAAAAACAACTACAAACTGTGTGAGGTGCATTATGAATAAACTACTCAAGCTTTTATCAGAAAATTCAAACTATACAAATTCCGAACTTGCGCTCATTTTAAATGAGCCGGAGGATTACATAAGAGCTCAAATCAAGGAATATGAGGACAAGGGCATCATCAAAGGCTACAAGGCAATAGTAAATTGGGAAAAGCTGGATTCACCACAGGTTTCAGCAATAATTGAGGTTAAGGTTACTCCTGAAAGGGAGTCAGGCTTTGACAGAATTGCCGAGGAAATTATGTCCTTTGACGAGGTAAAAACAGTTAACCTTATTGCAGGCTCCTATGACCTTTCCCTTGTTGTAACAGGCAGCACAATGAATGATGTTGCTTCCTTCGTCAGCCGTAGGCTTTCTCCAATAGCCAATGTTGTTTCCTGTCAAACAAACTTTATCCTTAAAAACTACAAGGATGGGGGAGTAGATATGGTTGAAACTATTGAACAGGAAGATAAAAGGAGTTTTGTTATCTAATGGATTATCAGAAGGTTATAAACAGAAAAATACAGTCGGTAAAGCCTTCCGGAATCAGAAAGTTCTTTGATATTGCCTCTGAAATGGATAATGTAATATCCCTTTCTGTTGGTGAGCCGGATTTCAAAACACCGTGGCATGTTCGTGAAGAGGGCATAAATTCCCTTCAAATGGGCAAAACATGGTACACTCCCAACAGAGGTTTTACTGCATTAAGGGAAGAAATTTCCAATTATTATAGCAGAAGATTTAATTTAAAATACGACCCTGCAACTCAGGTGCTTGTAACCGTTGGCGGTAGTGAGGCAATAGATGTTGCAATAAGGTGTCTTGCAGGTCCCGGTGACGAGGTAATTATCCCACAGCCCTCATTTGTATGTTACGAACCTTTGACCCTAATGGCAGGTGCAACTCCTGTTTTAATGGACACCAAGGTTGAAAACGAGTTCAGAGTTGTTCCCGAGGACTTGGAAAAGGCAATCACTGACAAAACTAAACTGTTAATTCTTCCATATCCAAACAACCCAACCGGCGGTATTATGGAAAAGGAAGATTTGGAGAAAATTGCACAGGTTATCAAAAAGCACGATATTATGGTGCTTTCCGACGAAATATATGCCGAGCTTACATATAACGAACAGCGTCATATATCAATCGCAAATATTGACGGAATGTACGAAAGAACTATTGTAGTAAACGGCTTCAGTAAGTCCTACGCTATGACAGGCTGGCGACTTGGCTACGCCTTAGGTCCAAAGGAAATTTTGTCACAAATGACAAAGCTTCACCAGTTTTGCATTATGAGTGCCCCGACAACCGCTCAGTATGCCGCCATTGAGGCTCTTAAAAAGGGCGATAACGACATAGAGAGTATGAGAAGTGAGTATGAAATGCGTAAGAATTTCATAGTCGGCTCCTTTGAAAAGTTGGGACTTACCTGTTTTGAGCCAAAGGGCGCATTTTATTGCTTCCCTTGTATCAAAAGCACAGGACTTTCCTCCGAGGAATTTTGCACAAGACTAATCAAAGAAAAGCATGTTGCAGTAGTACCCGGCAATGCCTTCGGCGAAAGCGGAGAGGGCTTTATAAGAGTTTCCTACTGCAATTCCCTTGCAAATATTTCCAAGGCAATGAAACGGATTGAAAGCTTCCTTCAGGAGATTAAAGATGAAAATAACAGTTAATGCCCCTGCAAAGGTAAACCTTGCTGTGGATGTAATGGGCAGAAGACCTGACGGCTACCACACAGTAAGCCTTGTTCTTCAGGCAATTTCTCTATACGACACAGTAACCATAACCCAAAACGACAGTGAAGAAATCACAATTTCCTGTAACGATAAAAATGTTCCCTGTGACGAAAGAAATATAGCATACAAATCAGCGGAAAGATTTTTCCGCACCACAGGTGTAAAGAATACAGGTATAAGTATTCATATAGAAAAGGTAATTCCCTCCCAGGCAGGCCTCGGTGGTGGCAGTTCCGACGGTGCCGCTGTGGTTATGGGACTTAATGTGATGTTCAACACCCACCTAAAGGACAAGGAAATGGAAGAAATCTGCTCCTATATCGGCGCAGATGTACCTTTCTTTATAAATGGTGGTACTCAACTTGCCACAGGCATAGGCACAGATATGGAAAAACTCCGTCCAATGCCTGACTGCTATATTGTTGTGTGTAAGCCTGACATAAATGTTTCCACGAAAGAGGCATATGATGCCATTGACGCACAGTCCG
Organism: Oscillospiraceae bacterium; assembly: GCA_029225165.1. Lineage (GTDB taxonomy): Bacteria > Bacillota > Clostridia > Oscillospirales > Acutalibacteraceae > Ruminococcoides. The sequence goes on along the minus strand of JAQXVY010000034.1, from coordinate 55,431 downwards.
TAAAGCAGTTTAAGTATTCCGATGAGGTTGTAAAGGGGATATATCTGCGTAGCCTAAACTCTGTTGTCACATCAATGTACAACGATTTTGATGTTTTTCTTAACATTAAAGAGGTCAACCACATCAAAAAGTTTATGTATGATTACAAGGCAAAGGGTGCTTGTATGAGTGGCTCAGGCTCAGCAGTTTTCGGTGTTTTCAAAACAGAAAAACAGGCCGAAAACTGTGCAAATGCACTTAAAGAAAATTACAGAAAAACCTTTGTTTGCAAACCTATCAAAATCGGATGTTCCGTTATATAATTGAATAAAAATAAAAAACCTGTCCATATTCTTATCGAAGGGCAGGTTTTTATATATGAAAATGTTATTAAAGTCACTTTCTCTCGGTCTTGTTTTTGCGGTAATTTTTACACTTGTACCCTTTAAGGCGGAGTGCGAAAATATTTCCAATGAGCTTTTCCGACTTCATATCCTTGCAAATTCCGACAGCGAAGAGGATCAAGAATTAAAGCTAAAGGTGCGAAACAAAGTCTTAGAATACACAAAAAATCTGTACAAAAATTCAAACTCAAAGTCCGACACAATCAGCATCACAGCGGATAACCTCAACAATATTTTAACAGTTGCACAAAATGAAGTATACAGCAGAGGCTACAACTATACCGTATCAGGTGAAATAACAAAAATGTATTTCAACACAAGAACATACGGCAACGCAACAATTCCAAGCGGAATGTATGACGCTTTGCGTATAAAAATTGGCAAAGCCGAGGGGCATAACTGGTGGTGCGTAATGTACCCCTCATTTTGTGTAGGTGAAAGCATTTCCCTAAATGACACAAATTTAAGCGAAAGCGAAAAAGACCTTATAAAAGACGACAGCAATTTCAAGGTAAAATTCAAAATTGTTGAATGGTTTGAAAAAGTCAAATCATTTTTCTGAAATTTTTACTTATATAAAGCATCAATGCCGTCAACTTTAGAAAAAATATCAATCGGTCATTTTGAGCCACCCCCTGTCATTCCGAGGGAGCGTAGCGACCGAGGAATCTGAAAGGAAAGCAATTGTACAAAAATCGACAATATCAGGTTATAGGTAAGTATGATTTCACTAACATAGTGTGCGGTAAAGGCAGGGGATTCCTCGACAAGCTCGGAATGACAAAGGGACGATGAATGACAGAGGGGTGGATTTCCCTTAAGTTGACGACATTGTATTCATCTTATTCATAAGAATATATAAAAATTAAATTTTAAAGTACCGTTTTTGGTACATCTAGTATTGTATAATATGTATAATTGATAATACAGGCGGTGAAAATTATGCTTAATTTTATAGCAGGAAACAGCGGAACAGGAAAAACAACCTGTATCCAAAATCTCCTTGCAGATATGGTGCGTAAGGGTGAAGACAAAATCCTGTTTATTGTACCCGACCAAAGCTCCTTTGACACAGAAAAAGCATTTCTTGAAATGTTAGGTGCAAAGGACTCCCTGAAAATCAAGGTTATGGGCTTCACAAGGCTCTGCGACTACATTTTTTCAGTAAACGGAAGTAACGGAAAACTAACCTTAGATGAGGGCAGTAAGGCAATTTTAATGTCACTTGCACTTAATGAATGTTGTGACAATATGCCTCTTTTTTCAGGCACAAAGAATAAAAACGAGCTTATTTCCCTAATGCTTTCAGCCGTAAGCGAATACAAAACCTGCAACATCACAGGTGTAGATATTTTAGAAACAGCAAAGCATATTACTGACGAAACATTAAAGCAAAAGCTAAAGGAAACATCCCTTGTGATGGACACCTTTAACCTTTTTGTCAACAAAAGCTACCTTGACCCTGACGATTATGTAATTACAGGTCTTAATTCCTTAAAAGAAAATAATATCTTCTCCGATTACATAATCGCCCTTGACTCCTTCAGTGGTTTCACAAATGCAGAGCTTATGCTACTTGAAAAGCTGATGTCGGACAGCAGAGAGTTTTATATATCCCTGACAACCGATTGCCAAAACAACAACGAACTATTCTTTACAACAGAAAGAACAATCCGTCAGCTAAAGAGGATTGCAAAAAATAACAATGTAAAAATTGCATCAGCAAAACAGTTAAAGGATGATGTTCGTTTCAAAAATCAAGACCTGATTCCGATTTTGCACAATGTTTATCGTGTTGAAAAGGAGCCTGTTGAAAGTCAGCCAAGGGATATACTCCTTTACGAATGTGGCAATAAATACACAGAAAGCGACTTTGTTGCAAGGAATATAAAACAGCTGATTATCGAAAAAGGCTACACCTATGACGATATTGCAGTTGTTTTTCGTGATGAAAATTCCTATGACGGTGTAATCGACACAATACTTAAAAAGTATGATATTCCTTACTTTATGGACAAAACCGAGGATATTTTTTCAAAGCATCTGATAAAGCTTGTAAATTCTGTTTTTGATGTTATAAATTCTTCCTATAACAGGGAAAAGGTGCTGAATGTGCTGAAATGCGGACTTATGTCCTTTACCCAAGAGGAAATCTCCGATTTTGAAAACTACCTCTTGATGTGGGATATAAAGGGTGCAAGGTTCAAAAAACCTTTTACCGACAATCCTCGTGGCTTTGTAAGTGAATTTTCAAAGGGTGACCAAAAACTGCTTGAACAGATTAACAGGGTGAGGGAAACACTAATCACCCCAATAGTTAATTTCAAAGAATTTTCAAAGGAACAAGACCCGTCTGTTATTACGAAAAATCTGTATAATCTTTTAATTACATATAAAATCCCCGAAAATATTGTTTCAATGTGCCAATCTCTTACAAATTCAGGTGAAGATGATTTTTCTGACGAACAACGCCGACTTTGGGATATTCTTATGAATGTTCTTGATAAGATGTATTCAATCTTAGAGGGCAAAAAGCTGTCACTAAAGGAGTACGGAGAACTGCTTTCACTCCAGTTTAATTATACCGAAATCGGCTACATTCCTCGCTCAATAGACCAAGTTGTAGTATCGGGCATTGAGCGTGTACGACTAACCCAAAAAAAAGCAATTTTCGTAATGGGCTGTAACGAGGGCATTTTCCCAAAGTCACCGTCACCCTCAGGAGTGTTCACCGACAGTGAGCGAAAAATCCTTATTGAACAGGGACTTGAAGTCAACGATTCTGCTCTGGAATTAAACTTTAAGGAAATGTACCTTGCCTACTATGCACTGACTTTACCCTCAGAAAAACTGTACATAAGCTACTGCAACAGCACCCTAAGCGGTGAGGCTATGTCACCATCCTCTATTGTAAGGGAAGTTACAGGCATCTACCCAAATATCAGTTTTTCCGATGATTCCTTAATTTCAACCTCCGACAAATTGTGGAGCGAAAATTCAGCCTTTGAATACACAGCAAAGTCCGTAAGGAACAGCAGTAAAACCCAATACGCACTGAGAAATTACTTTAGCCAAAAAGAAAAGTACGGTGAAAAACTTAAGGTAATCGAAAAAACCATTAAGGACGAACCTGCAAAAATCAACGATAAAGACCTTGCAGAAAAGCTTTTTGGCAAGGATTTATACCTTTCAGCCTCACAGGTAGAGGTGTATCACCTTTGTAAATTCAAGTATTTTTGCCAGTACGGACTTAACGCAAAGGAGCTTCGTCCGGCACAAATGGACTCTCTCCAGTACGGTACACTTATGCATTACCTTATGGAAAGATTTTTAAAGGAGCACAAAAAGGAAGAATATATCCGCTATTCAGAAGAAAAAATTTCCTCCGTTATCTCTCAGTATATAAACGACTATGCCAACAATGAGCTTGGCGGAATTGACGACAAACCGGCTCGGTTTAAGTACCTTTATTACAGAATGAAGGATAACGCAATCAACCTGCTTATACATATTATTGAAGAGCTTGCCCAAAGTGACTTTGAGCCTGTTGCCTTTGAGCTTGGTGTGGGTGAGGACATTCCAAATTACAACATCACCCTTGACGACGACACAACCCTTAGTGTAAGAGGTTTTATCGACCGAGTTGATGTAATGGAAAAGAACAACGAAAAATTCATAAGGGTTGTTGACTACAAAACCGGTGTAAAGGAATTTAAAATCGGTGATATTCTCTACGGTTTGAATCTTCAAATGCTGATTTACCTATCTGCAATCCAGAAAAACGGTAAGGACTATTTTGGCGAAAATATAGTCCCCTGCGTAGTACTGTATCAGCCCTCGTCAACAGGCTTTGTTTCTGCAAGCATCAACTCAACGGATGAAGAAATCCAAAAGGAGCAGAACAAAAAACTGAAAATGAGTGGCATTATCCTCGACAACACCTCAGTAATTATGGGTATGGATAAGACAGGAAAGGGAACATATATCCCTGTAAAAATAGGCAAAAACGGACCAACAGGCGGCAAGGATACTTTGTTCAATCTTGCAGAAATGGGTATGATTTTCCGCAATATTGACGAACTTCTAACCCAAATGGCAGAAACCCTGCACAGGGGAGAAATTGAGTTTAACCCTGCAATGGACAATTACAATGCCTGTGAGTATTGCCCTTACATTTCCGTTTGCGGTTACGAGGACGGCAAAAATTGTCGACAAATTTTAAAACTAAACAAAGATGAAGTTATGGAAGAACTAAAAAAACAGGAAAAGGAGGAAAGTGAAGATGCCAAACTGGACTAAAAATCAAGAGGATGCCATTAACTCCACAAGGGGTTCTGTTCTTGTTTCTGCCTCTGCCGGTTCAGGAAAAACAGCGGTACTTGTAGAAAGGGTAATTAACCGCCTGACTGATGAAAATAACCCAACTCCGGCTGACAGAATGCTTGTTGTAACCTACACCAAGGCGGCAGCCGCCGAGATGAAAGAAAGAATAATAGCAAGACTTTCACAGCTCATAAAGGAAAATCCCTTTGACACAAATCTCCGCCGTCAACAGCTTAGGCTTCAAAATGCCCACATTTCCACAATTCACTCCTTTTGCAGTGAGCTTGTAAGGGAATACTTTTACATACTAAATGTTAGTAAGGATTTCCGAATTGCAGATGACAGCGAACTGAATTTGCTGAAAAACGAGGCTATGGAAATCACCTTTGATGACCTTTACAGTCAAAAGGACAACAGCGACTTTCTAAGCCTTGTAGAGCATTTTTCAGGGAACAAGAACGACAAGGAACTGCAAAAGGCAGTTTTTAAGATGTTCGATTTTCTCCTTTCTCATCCTTTCCCGGAGGATTGGATGGCAGAAAAGCTCTCTTACTATAACCCTGAAAATATAGATAAAAATCCGTGGGCAGAGGTGCTTTTTGACTATGCCTTGTCAGGTCTTGACTATGCCCTTGAAATCTGCGAAATCAACGAAAACGAGGTTAAAAAGGAAGAAAAACTTGACGAAAAAATGACTCCTGTCTTTAACAGCGACAGAATGTTAATTAACTCATTAATTTCAGCAGTGAGCAGTAGAAGTTGGAATACCGTTTACGAAACTTTGAATTCTGTTTCCTTTGACAGAATGCCCTCAATCAGAGGATACAAGGATAATCCCCTAAAAACCTTCCTTTCCAACAACCGAGATACCTACAAAAAGGTTATTTCCGACCTACAGAGTTACTTTTTCTGTGATGAAGAAACCTGCAAAAATCAGGTTCAGCTACTTGAACCTGTTGTAAGGGAAATGTTCCACACAGTAATAAGGTTTAAAAATAACTTTGAAAACCTTAAAAGTGAAAGGAATATCCTTGACTTCAGCGACCTTGAACACCTTGTAATAAAGTTACTTGTAAAAAAGGACGAAAAGGGTATCACCCTAACCCCCGAGGCTGAAAAAATTTCTTCATCCTTTGATGAGGTAATGGTGGACGAATATCAGGATGCAAACGAAGTGCAGGACATCATTTTTAAAGCAGTTTCAGGCAATGAAAAGAACCTGTTTGTGGTTGGTGATGTAAAGCAGAGCATCTATTCATTTCGTCAGGCTATGCCGCAAATCTTTATAAAAAGACGGGACAATTACCCTGTTTACGACAGCGAAAAGGACAATTATCCCGGAAGAATAATTCTTGAAAAGAATTTTAGGTCAAGAAGTGAAGTCACCGACTCCGTAAACTTTATGTTTAAGCTTTTGATGTCAAGGGAATGTGGTGAAATCGACTATAACGAGGAAGAATACCTTGTTTGCGGTGCAAATTACAACCAAACCGAGCAAACAAAGGTTTCCCTTAATTTAATTGATATGGACAGTATGGAGGAAAGCGACATCTGCATTGCCGAGGCTGATTTCATAGCACAGGAGATTAACCGAATCAAAGGGGAAAGAATGGTAAACGACAAGGGTGTCATAAGAAAGCCACAGGACAAGGATTTTGCCATACTTCTCCGTTCCTCCAACAAATACACCCAAGCTTATGTTAACCGCCTAAAGCTTTGGGGAATACAGGCGTCCTCCTCAGTCAGCGACACATTCCTTTCCAATAGGGAAGTTATGATTATCCTAAATTTACTACGAATTATTGATAACCCACTTAGGGATATTCCCCTTCTTTCCGTAATGATGAGTCCTCTCTACGGCTTCACAGCGGATGAACTTGCCGATATGCGTGGCGGGGACAAATACCGCAGTATCTACCTTTCACTAAAAGCCTACGCAGAGGGCGGAAGTACAAAGGCACAGTCATTCCTAAGTGAACTTCAGCATTTTCGCACATACTCCGTAACAATGTCACTTGGCGACCTCATAAATAAAATTTATGAAGAAACAGCCTTTCCCTCATTACTTCGTGGAATGTACGAAAGCGACTCACCCCAAAATAACATTCTCATTTTCAAGGAATACGCCGAAAGCTTTGAAAAAAACGGACTAAAAGGTCTTTCATCCTTTATAAACTACATTGACAGCGTAGAAAGTCAAGGCGGAGATTTGAAGTCCTCCAAGGACAGCAGTATGTCAGATACAAACACAGTAAAGGTTATGAGTATTCACGGCAGTAAAGGACTTGAATTTCCATTCGTTTTCCTTGCCAACACATCAAGGCAATTTGTTTCAGACGCCAACAAAAATGTACTCCTACATAAGGACTTAGGCTTTTCCACAAAGCTCCGTGACTTTAACCGTAAGGTGAGCGTGAATACTGTTCCAAGACAGGCAACATCGGTAAAAATGAGCAACAGCGAAAAGTCCGAGGAGCTTCGTATCCTCTATGTTGCCCTCACAAGAGCAAAAGAAGAACTCCATATGGTATGCGCCCAAAAGGGAATGGAAAAGTACATCAAAAGAATAGCATCAAAAATCATAAATTCCAGTTATCTCCATCCGTTTTCCGTTTCCTCCGCAGGAAAAATCTCCGATTGGCTCATTATGTGCAGTCTTGTACACCCCGACGGTACAGAGATTCGTAAAATTGCAGGTATGGAAAACTATTCAAAATATCTCCCAAGTCCCAAGTGGAATATTAATTTCATAGATAAGCCCGTCAGCGAAATAAATCCATCAAAACAGGACGAAACAGTACTGTCAGTTGTAACAGAGGACACAGACGACAGTATAGAGGAAATCATAAGGAAAAGATTCAACTTTGAATACAAAAACAAGGACATCAATACTTTACCTGTAAAGGTTTCCGTATCGGAGATTTCACACACTGTTTCAAAAGAAAAATTCAGTACGGTAATGCAACGCCCACAGTTTATGTCAGAAAATTCAATGACGCCAACGGAAAGAGGAAATGCATTCCACAACACCTTGCAGCATATGGACTTTGCAATGGCAAAAACTGATTTAGAGGGAGAAATCGCAAGGCTTGTAAAGTCAGGTTACATCACAAGTCATCAAAGTAATGTGCTTAATAAAAGAATGCTCCAAAATCTTCTTTCCTCACAAATTATATGTGATGTTATTAATTCCAAAGAGGTTTATAGGGAATTTCGCTTTAATACCAAGATTAAGGCAAAGGATGCACTTGAAAACACACCCGAAAACCTTTCTGATGTAGAAATTATCCTACAAGGCTCCGTTGACCTTGCCTACCTGTCAGACGGAAAGCTGAACATTGTGGATTACAAAACCGACAGAGTAAAGGATGTGTCCGAACTAAAGGAACTATACTCTCGACAGCTCAGCCTATATAAACAGGCAATGGAGGAATGTACCCCCTATAAAGTGGACAAATGTATAATCTATTCAATCCGTCTTGGGGAATTTATTACCGTATAGCACTTTATACAAAGAAAACCTATAAAATTGGTATAAAATGACAGTATATTTTGCCGAAAATTGGTTGTATAATAAATATAAAGAATAGTATGGAAAGGTTTTGATTGGGATGTACAGGTTAACTTCATAAAACTATAACTACTCTTTAAAAGGTGATTATTATGAAAAGGTTAGTATCTTTAATTCTACTTTCAGCATTTATACTCCTTGCCTTTGCAGGGTGCGGTAATTCCGACAGCGAAAAGACAGATGCGAATGACACAACCACAACAACCACAGTAGCAAAGTCAGATATATCTGCAACTGTAACAACTTCAAAAACAGATTATTCCCAAGATGTGGAAAAGATAGATTTTACAGTTACAAACAAATCCGATGACAAAATCTACTTTGGCGATGATTATGTCCTTGAGGTAAAAGAGGGAGATAATTGGACAGAGCTTGAAACAGATATGAAAATTTCCGACGATTTGTTAAGAGCCCTTGATAAAGGAAAGTCCATCGACGAGAGTCTTTATGTATCTGAAAGATATGGTACACTAAATGCAGATGAATACAGACTTGTAGTTACTGTAAGCAAAAGCGAAAATCTCACAGAAAACCCAACAAAGCTATACGCACCCTTTCAGGTTAAGTAATAAGTGATTAAAAATAAAAGGTGTGACACTCCTCGAAATTACGAGAAAGTGTCACACCTTTTTTTTATTTACAGAAAGCCTCCATCGGATGAGGGAGGTGGCACGGCTTTAGCCGTGACGGAAGGAGTGAAAAAGTAGTCAATATATCTTGGTATGTCTTTAGATGCTAAAGTGTTTGTTAAAACGATAAACCATTCTTTAAAACACTCCCAAAACTACCCATTCACCTTTTCAATAATCTTTTCCGCACATTTAATCCCGTCCACACCGGCTGACACAATACCTCCTGCATATCCGGCACCCTCACCACAGGGGTAAAGTCCGTCAATACCCAAAGCCTCCATTGTGTCCTTGTTACGCAAAATTCTGATGGGGGAGGAGCTTCTCGACTCAACACCTGTCAGCAGTGCGTCATTGTCCATAAAGCCTTTTAACCTCTTGTCCATATCAGCAATGCCCTGTCGCATAGAGTTTGTTATAAATTTAGGCAGAATGTCGTCTAATTTTCCGAAGGAAGTGCCCGGCTTGTAGCTTGGCAAAACCTCACCAAAGCACTTGCTTTTCTCATTTTTCAAAAAGTCACCCACTCTTTGAACAGGTGCGTTGTAGTTGCCACCCCCTACAAGAAAAGCCTTTCTCTCAATTTCCTCTTGAAAATACATTCCCGAAAGTACATCATCAGAGCCGAAATCATCGGGAGAAACGCCCACAAGCAGTGCGGAATTTGAGTTAATTTCATCCCTTGCAAAGTAACTCATTCCGTTTGTTACAACAGTACTTTCCTCACTTTGAGCACCCACAACAACTCCGCCGGGACACATACAAAAGGTGTAAACTCCACGGCCGTTTTCAAGGTGAGTGTTCAGCTTGTAAACAGATGCACCTAATTTCTTTTCCTTGTAAAAGTCACCATATTGTGACTTGTCAATCTTTTCCCTTAAATGCTCAATTCTTGCACCAACTGCAAATGGCTTTGGCTCAATCATCAAACCCTTATTTTTAATCATTCTAAAGGTATCCCTTGAGGAGTGCCCAATGGCCAAAATCACATTGTCACAGAAAATTTCCTTTTCATTCCCGTCACTTTCCACCACAACGGAATGTACCTTGTTGTCCTTGATTTTGATGTCAGTCAGCCTTGTGCTGAACAGCACCTTACCCCCAAGGCTGATAATTTCTTCTCTGATATTCCTAATTGTGGGCTTTAGCCTGTCAGTACCAATATGAGGTTTGCTGTTGTACAAAATTTCCTCCGGTGCTCCGTGACTGACAAATTCTTCAAAAACCTTTCTAACTCTAATGTCTTTAGTTCCTGTTGTCAGCTTACCGTCAGAGAATGCACCGGCACCGCCCTCACCAAACTGAACATTGCTTTCTGTGTTCAGCTTTCTGTTATTCCAAAAGTACTCTACATCCTTAGTTCTGTCCTCAACAGATTTTCCCCTTTCAATAAGGGTAACGTCCATACCCGAACGGGCAAGTATAAGAGATGCAAAAAGTCCCGCAGGACCTGCACCTACAACCACTGTGTGAGAACTGTTTTTGCAAATAGGCTGAACATATTTGTATTCCTTTGGAACAGTAACCTTTTTGCTTTTAATATTCTTTATTTTCCTGCTTTCACAGGTTAACTCCACATCAACAGTAGCCAAAAAATGAACATCATTCTTTTTTCTTGCGTCAATGGATAACTTGAAAAGCTTTATATTTTTAATCTCCTCACCCTTACACCTAAGCTCCTTAATTACCTTGCTTTTCAGCATTTCCTCTGTGTAATTAGGTGGTAGATATATTCCGTTTATTCTAATCATAGTGTCTGACCTGCCTTTATTCCTGACGCAAAGGCAAACTGTAGGTTGTACCCTCCGCAAATTCCGTCAATGTCCAGTACCTCACCGCAAAAATATAGGTTTGGTATGTACAAGCTCTCCATTGTTTCAATGTTGATTTCATTTGCCGGTATTCCGCCCTTAGTAACCTGACTTCTGCCAAAGTCATTTTTACCTGTTGCCTTAAAGTCAAGGTTGTTGATGTTATGTGCCAAATCCTCAATTTCCTTGTTTGAAATGTCAGCACATCTTCTGTTAATGGAATTGATGTTTGACTTTTTCAGCAATACAGCGCTTAACTTGTTGTTAAAAATACTCAGTAAAAAGTTGTCAACAGTAAGGTCTTTTAAAATTTCACGCCTGTTTTTCAGCATATTGATAATTTCGTTGTTACTCATATCAGGCAGTAGTGAAACCCTGACAGTATCATAATTTAATCCGCTTAGGTTAAAGGCACAAATTCCCGAAATGCTGTTTTCCGTAAACTGAATTTCACCCAAGTCACTCTTAACAACCTTGCCCTTGTTTAGTACAGAAACCATGCCCTTTGACCGTACACCCTTAAGTGACTTAATAATGTCCGACTTAACATTAATGGGGCATAAAGCAGGGGCGATTTCGCTAAAACTATGCCCCAGTTTTTCGATAACCTGAAACATACTTCCGTCACTTCCAAGGTTAGGACTGCTCTTACCGCCACAGGCAATTATAATTCTTTTAGAGAAAAACTCACCATCATTAGTAACAACTCTAAAGTTTCCCCCAAAAGCTATGTCAGTAACCTTTTTATCGGTAAATTCATCAATATCATTCAGCCTTAAATTGTTCCTAAGTGTGTCAAGGACAGCCGAGGACTGATTGCACTTTGGATAAACCCTGCCAAGCTCGTCAGCATAGGTAACAAGTCCCATATTTTCAAAGTATTCAACAATGTACCTTGGGGAATACTCCCCAAAAAGCCTTTTTGCACCGTAGCAAAGCGAACCTGAGTAGTCCTTAACACTTGCATTTTTGTTAGTAAGGTTGCATTTTCCGTTACCTGTTGCAAGTATTTTTTTGCCTGTACGGTTTTCCTTTTCAAGCAAAGCAACATTATCAAACTGCTTTCCTGCCTCAATGGCGGCAACAAGTCCCGAAGCACCACCACCTATGACAATAACATCATATATTTTCATATTATCCTCAAATGTATATAAAATGTGTCTATATAAATATAGCGGGATTACTCCCGCTTAAATTTATTAATCAGTTGTTTTGTTTTTCTTCTTTTTGATAATACTTTTTACTACAAAGAAACCAACCACAAGCACAACCAAAGCAACAAGAACTGTGATAATAACGCTCATTGGAATATGATAGGTTGTCACAATCCAAGGGATAACATAAGTGATAATTGTCATAATTGCCGATGACATACACAGTCCCAAAATTGTTGCAATAAATGTTTGCTTAAGGTTGAAGTTAAACAGTCCTGCAACAAGTCCGCCTGTCCAAGCACCTGTTACAGGTAAAGGAATACCAACAAAAATGGTAAGACCAAAGGTTTTGTGCTTCATAATCTTTGGTGCACTCTTGTTAGCCTTTTCCTCCAAAAAGTCAACAAACTTTACAACAGGACTTAGCTTTGTTTTTCTCAAAAACTTTAACAGCTTTTCAATAAAGAGAACAAGAAAAGGAATAGGCAAAAAGTTACCTGCTATACAAAGTGGCAAAGCCTGCCAAAGTGGAACCTTGCAAAGTGCAGCGGCAATAAGTCCTCCTCTTAATTCCAAAATAGGGAACATAGAAATTAAAAAGCAAAAAAGCTGTCCGTTCATATGCAGTGTGTCGTTTAGCATACTGATAAATGATTCCATAAAATTCTCCTTTCATTTACATAAGTAAATTACTATAAGTAAATGTCACTAAAATATTATATATTATCCTCAAAAATTTTACAACCAGCAAGTTTGACAATAATAAAAGAAAAATGTAGAATAAATATGATAAATTGAGGAGGTGTGGCATTGAACAGTAATAAATCCTTAAAGCATCAATTTGTTGTTACTTTGATTTTGGCAATTTTTAACTTATCTTTAATTGCCTTTATTTTTATACATTCACTCACACCTGCCGAAATCAGTCAAGAAGAGTCAGGAATAGTCACAGACTGGCTAAGCTATATTTTTCCCTTTGAATTATCGGAAAATCTTGTGAGAAAGTTAGCACATTTTATTGAATTTTCAGCCCTTGGCATATCTGTGTCTTTAACAGTATTTTCGTATTGTCGAAGTGTTTTAGGCGGTGTATTCTTAAAACTTTTTGTGTGCCTTGCAACCGCTGTGTGTGACGAGGCAATTCAGCTGAATGTTGTCGGCAGAAGCGGACAGGTTACCGATATTATCCTTGATTTTTCAGGATGCCTGTTTGGACTCTTAATTACTGCAATAACAATTAGTATTGTTTTATACATAAAAAGAAGAAAGGATAGGAGAAAAGAAAATGGTTAAAGAAAATAAGCTGGGCACAGCCCCTATGTTCAAGCTGATTCTCAGTATGAGCTTGCCTGCAATGTTCAGTATGCTTATTCAGGCACTATACAATATTGTAGATAGTGTCTTTGTAAGTAATTACAGCAATAGCGTTATGACAGGCGGAGAGTCACTCCTTGCCGTAAATATTGCATTTCCGTTGCAGATGATTTTGGTAGCAGTTGCAGTTGGCGCAGGAGTAGGCGTAAATTCACTTATCGCCAGAAGACTTGGTGCAAAAATGCAGAACGAAGCCGATTCTGCCGCAACTCACGGATTTATTATGTCCATTATACATTGGATAATATTTGTTGTGATTGGACTTGCAGTTGCACAGCCTTTTGTGTCCCTTTATACAAGTGATGCTACTGTGGCTGAATGTAGTGTTGCCTACATCAGAATAGCCCTCATCTGTTCACTCGGTATGAATGTTGCCTGTATGCTGGAAAAGGTTTTGCAGTCAACAGGAAATATGATTATGCCAATGCTGAGTCAGCTTATTGGTGCGGTTATCAATATCGCCCTTGACCCTGTATTTATCTATGTTTTTGATTTAGGTGTCGCAGGTGCAGCTATTGCAACAGTAATTGCTCAGCACATAAGTGCGTCTCTCTGTTTATTTTTCCTTTTCGGAAAAAAGCAACTTGTAAAAATTAGCTTAAAGAACTTTAAATTCAGCGGTACAACACTAAAAAATATTTATGTTGTAGCACTTCCTGCAATGGTAATGCAGGCAATAGGCTCATTTATGGTTATGGGAATTAATTATATTATCTCCTTAGCTAACGCAAATGCAGTAGAAAAGGATGCCGCCATAAATGTTTTTGGTGTGTACTTTAAACTCCAGTCCTTCGTGTTTATGCCTGTGTTTGGTATAAATCAGGGTAGTACTCCAATAGTGGGCTACAACTACGGAGCCGGAAACAGAAAGAGAATGTACGGCGCAATCAAATGGGCGGCAGTATTTGCTGTAATCATTATGACCTGTGGTTTTATAGTATTCCAAATTGCACCTGAGGCTCTCCTTGGTATGTTCAGTCCTAACAAAGAAATGATTGAAATAGGCACAGTTGCTCTAAGGATAATTTCACTGTGCTTTATTCCTGCCGCCTTGGGAATAGTTCTCACAGGTGTATTTCAAGCTGTGGGCAAGGGTATTCGCAGTCTTATTATGTCCTTACTCCGTCAGCTTGGGGTAATAGTTCCCGTTGCATTTTTCCTGTCAAAAATCAGCCTAAAGGATATGTGGTTTGCTTTCCCGATAGCCGAGGCTGTTTCACTTTTGGTAGCATCACTTTTCTTTATCAATCTTGTTAAGGGCGACTTCAAAAGGCTAAAGCCCATAGAATAATTTTTTTATCACCGCATATAATTTAGCGGTGATAATATGCAGTATAACAGAAATGATGAAATTACATATGACGAAGAATTTAAGTCAACAACCGGTACGGAATACTATACAGGCGAAGAAAATTTAGCACCGCAAGAGGAAACAGTTAAGGGAAAGAGAGAAAAGTCAATTCCCTCAGTCCTGATTTTTCAGCTTATTGTTTGTATAATTTTGGGTGGTTTCCTTTATGTCAGTAAAAACTACTTTCCCGATTTTTTCACCGCTGTTATGAATGAGGTTAATTCCCTGATAAACGATTCTCTGATTGTTGACGGCAACAACCTAAACGACTATTTTGTAAACAATGGTTAAGCGTTTTTTAGGTGTAGAGGTTTCCTTTCAATACCTCTATTTTGCAGTTTTAACCGTAGTCCTTATTATAGATAAAACAGGTGGAATTTTCTGTTGCTTTTTGGCGTCCTTCTTTCACGAGCTTGGACACCTTGTGGCAATCATACTTTTAAGACAAAAGGTACACCGAGTTGAATTTTCTGTATTTGATATAAAAATCTGTTCGTCATACAAAGTTCCCTTTTTTAAGGAGCTTATTATAGTACTAAGCGGTGTTACATTTAACTTTATATTATTTATAATCTTTTACAAAATTTCAACAATATTTGCACTTGCAAATCTGTTTATAGGAATATTTAATGTTTTGCCTGTTTCTACCCTTGACGGAGGACAGGCAATTAATATATTATTAAGTAGATACTTTAATCAAAAGGTATCCGACTTAGTACTCAATATATTAACAATAGTTGTATCTATACCAATTTTTACAATGGGTATAATAATACTACTTAACACAGGGTACAATTTTTCCTTTTTGTTGCTTGGCATATATCTTTTTATAACGCCAATATACAACAAAGGAGTTTTTTCAAGAGGTAATTATGATTAACAAAGAAGTAGAAAAATATTTGCTAAAGGTTCAAAAGCCGGGAAAATATGTAGGGGGTGAGCTTAACTCCGTAGTTAAAGACAAAAAGGATGTAAATATCCGCTTTGCATTCTGTTTCCCCGATACATACGAGGTGGGAATGTCACACCTTGGAATGAAAATTCTGTACAGTCAGTTTAACAGCGTACCTGACATTTGGTGTGAGCGAGTTTTTGCACCTTGGATTGATATGGAAGAAATTATGCGTCAGCATAAAATTCCTCTTTATGCACTGGAAAGCGGCGACCCAATCTCCGAATTTGACTTTATCGGCTTTACATTACAGTACGAATTATCCTTTACAAATGTACTGAATATGCTGAAGCTTGGCAACATTCCCGTATGCTCAAAGGATAGAAAGGGACTGAAAAATATTGTAGTAGCAGGCGGACCCTGTGCCTGTAACCCTGAACCTTTAGCCGATTTTATAGATATTTTCTTTATCGGCGAGGGCGAAGAGGTTGACCTTGAAGTAATGGATCTTTACCGTAAGTGCAGGGAAGAAAACACAACAAGGGAAGAATTTTTAATCCGTGCGTCACAAATAAAGGGTTGCTATGTTCCATCCCTTTATGATGTTACCTACAATGAGGACGGTACAATAAAGGAGGTTATTCCAAAGCACAATGCTCCAAACAAGGTGCAAAAAAGACTTATGATGAATATGGACGAGTCCTATTATCCCGAAAATTTTGTTGTTCCAAACACAGAAATCGTCCACGACAGAGCAATGGAAGAAATTTTCAGAGGTTGTATCCGTGGCTGTCGTTTCTGTCAGGCAGGCTTCCTTTACCGTCCTGTCAGGGAAAAATCTCCCGAGGTAATCAACCGTCAATGCCATAACCTTTGCAACAACACAGGCTATGACGAGGTTTCACTTTCATCACTAAGCTCCTCAGACTACACCCAAATTGTACCACTCCTTACAAAGCTGAATGAGTGGTCAGTTGACGATAAGGTCAGCATTTCTCTGCCATCCCTTAGAGTTGACGGTTTCACAGACGATATTATGTCAAAAATCAAAACTGTACGCAAAAGCGGACTTACCTTTGCACCTGAAGCCGGTAGTCAAAGACTCAGGGATGCAATCAACAAAAATGTTGCAGAGGATGAACTTTTAAATACTTGCAGTGTGGCATTTTCAGGCGGTTGGACAAGGGTAAAGCTGTACTTTATGATAGGACTTCCAACAGAAACAATGGAGGATGTAAACGCAATTCCTGCACTTGGCAAGTCTGTTGTGGACGAGTTTTACAAAAACCCCAACAGACCAAAGGGTAAGGCTGTCAGCGTAACAGTTTCAACCTCAAGTTTTGTTCCAAAGCCATTTACACCGTTTCAGTGGGAGCCACAGGATACCATTGAAACAATCCACAAAAAGCAACAGAGCATCAAAGAACATATAGAAAGCAAGAAAATCACCTTCAACTACCACGATGCAGATACCAGCTTTTTGGAGGCTGTGTTTGCAAGAGGTGACAGAAAACTGTGTAAGGCTATGCTGAAAGCCTGTGAAAAGGATTTCCATTTTGACGGTTGGGGAGAGTGCTTTGACCTTCAAAAGTGGCTTGACCTTTTTGAAGAATGTGGCATTGACCCAGCATTTTACGCCAACAGAAAACGAGAATTTACAGAAATTCTCCCATGGGACCACATCGACTACGGCATTAAAAAGGAATTTTTGATTGACGAATGTAAAAAGGCGTATGAGTCAAAAACAACCCCAAATTGCAGGGAAGATTGCAGTAAATGCGGTGCAAACCGCTTTGGAGGAGGTGTCTGCTTTGAAAACCGTTAGAATTTGGTTCACAAAGGATGATGAATGTAAATATATCAGTCACCTTGACTTAAACCGAGTGGTTATGCGAGCGCTTCACAAAAGCAGACTTAACATCTGGCACACAGAGGGCTTTAATCCACATCCATTTGTAACCTTTGCATTACCCCTTTCCTTAGGCTTTAAGGGAGTAAAGGAAAATATGGACATCCGCCTTATAGATGACCAATATAACAAAGAGGAAATAATAACTTCTCTCAATAACTGTCTGCCACAGGGAATAAGGGTGTATGATGTTACAGAGCCTGTTATGAAAGCGGGAAAAATAGATAAAGCACTGTTTGAAATTGTGGTAAAGTCGGATAAAGATAATGTTGATACTCTGTATTCAAATTTCAACTCACTTTTTGACCGTGAACAAATCCTTGTAATGAAAAAAACAAAGAAAAAGGCACTTAAAGAACTGGACATTAAACCATACATTCTTAAACACAAGGTAGCAGACTATAACGGTTACATCAAGTGCAGAGTGCTACTCCCTGCAGGAAGTACCACAAACATCAACCCAACATTGATTATCAAAGCTTATAACGAAATCTATAATGATGATGTGTTCTATCAAATCACTCGACTTGATGTGTTTGACAAAGAGGGAAACAGCTTTAAATGATGCGTTACAACTCCCTTAACAACTATCTTCGTGAGAAATTCGGAAAAAAGGTATATAAAATATCCATTGACGGCGGTTTTACCTGCCCAAATCGTGACGGAACACTGGATAGCAGAGGTTGTATTTTTTGTTCTCATAGAGGTTCGGGCGACTTTACCCCCGACAAAAACCTGTCTGTAACACAGCAGATAGAGGAGGGCAAAAAGAAAGTAATAAGTAAAATAAAGGACAATGCCTTTATAGCCTACTTTCAAGCCTTTACAAACACCTACGCACCGATAAATGTATTGAGAGAACAGTTTTATGAGGCGATAAATCACAAGGATATAGTTGCCCTGTCAATAGCCACAAGACCTGATTGCGTAGGGGAAGAGGTGCTGTCACTCCTAAAGGAGCTTAACAAAATCAAGCCTGTATGGGTAGAGCTTGGACTTCAAACAACAAAAGAAAGCTCAGTAAAATACATAAGAAGAGCCTATGACACATCAGTCTATGTACAAACAGCGGAAAAACTGAAAAAAGCAGGAATAGAAGTAATAACCCACATAATCCTTGGGCTTCCGGGAGAAAGTAGAGTGGATATGCTGAATTCCGTAAAATTCGCAGGAAAATACACCGACGGAATAAAACTTCAACTATTACACATTTTAAAGGGAACAGACCTATATAATGACTATATGAAAGGCAAATTCAAGGCATTAGCACTTGAAGAATATGTTGATATAATATGTGACTGTATAAATATTCTCCCTAAAAATGTAGTTATCCATAGACTGACAGGTGACGGCGACAAAAAACTCCTTGTTTCCCCCCTGTGGAGTGGTAACAAGAAGAATGTGCTAAACACAATAAATAAAGCCTTAGAGGAAAGAAATGTCCTCCAAGGCAGTAAAGCATAAAAAATCAATAATATGAAAAAGTCAAGAACTATTTTAGCAGGCACAGTTCCAATCACTGTACGGCTTCAATAGTCTTGACTTTTTTGTATATTATAACAAATTAACAATTATGTCAACAAAAAAGACAAAATACGCTCTGCGTATCAGGGAGTAATTTATTAACAAATATTTGTCATATATGTTGAAAAATCAAAAAATATGTAGTAATATTTTCCTATAATGTTTCCAATAATGTTTATATCTTAAGTTTATATTCATCTGAAATTAATTTTGAGGAGGATTTTTATGAGAGCAAAAAGATTTATCAGCGTCATTCTGTCAATATTGATAGTCTGTTCCTCGTTTGCAGGACTGACTGTTTTTGCAGATGAAACTAATAAAAGCGAAAGAACAAAAGAAGTGGCACCTGTGGGTGCGGATGTTAACGTTCCTGGTGTTTCAGCAACGTCAGGAACAACAGGTGACTGTACATGGACATATGAGGCATCCACCCAAACCTTGACTATCTCAGGTAATGGTGAGATGGAGGATTATTATTGGGAAGGACATGTTCCTTGGTATGGTTTTAACACTAAGATCAATAGAGTTGTTATTGAAAATGGCGTCACAAGTATTGGAGAAAGTGCATTTTACGATTGCACAAGCTTAACAAGTGTAACAATCCCCGACAGTGTTATGAGCATTGGATATAATGCATTTTACTATTGCACAAGTTTATCAAAAATAGAAGTAGATGAAAATAATCAAGCGTATTCTTTATTAAATGGTGACTTATACAACAAATCTCAAACAGAACTGATACGATACGCCGTAGGCAAAAAAGATAATACTTTTGCGTTTCCAAACAGTGTAACAAGCATTGGAAGTGGTGCATTTTTCGGTTGCACAAGTTTAACCAGTGTAACAATCCCTGACAGTGTTACAGACATTGGAGAGGATGCATTTAGAGATTGTAAAAGTTTAACAAGTGTAACAATTCCTGACAGTGTTACGTTCATTGGAAAAGATGTGTTTAGAGGTTGCACAAGCTTAAATAGTGTAACAATAGGTAACGGTGTAACAAGCATCGGAGAATACGCATTTAGAGATTGCATAAGTTTAACCAGTGTAACAATCCCCGACAGTGTAAAATTTATTGGAGATGCATTTTTCGATTGCACAAGCTTAACAAGTGTAACAATCCCCGACAGTGTAAAATTTATTGGAGAAGCATTTTTCGGTTGCACAAGCTTAACCAGCGTAACAATCCCTGACAGTATTAAGAGCATTGGTGAAGGTGCATTTGGAAGTTGTATAAGTTTATCAAAAATAGAAGTTGATGAAAATAATCAAGCGTATTCTTCATTAAATGGTGACTTATACAACAAATCTCAAACAGAACTGATACAATACGCCATAGGCAAAAAAGATAATACTTTTGAGATTCCAAACAGTGTAACAAGCATTGAGTGGGGTGCATTTTTCGATTGCATAAACTTAACCAGTGTAACAATACCCGATAGTGTTACGAGCATTGGAGGAGAAGCATTTTTCTATTGCACAAGTTTAACCAGTGTAACAATCCCTGACAGTGTAACAAGCATTGGTTATGGTGCATTTATCGGTTGCACAAGTTTAACCAGTGTAACAATCCCTGACAGTGTTACGAGCATTGGTGATGGTGCATTTAGCGGTTGCACAAGTTTAACCGGTGTAACAATCCCTGACAGTGTTACGAGCATTGAGTTGGATGCATTTAGAGGTTGCACAAGCTTAACAAGTGTAACAATCCCTGACAGTGTAACAAGCATTGGAGATTGGGCATTTTACAATTGCACAAGTTTAACAAGTGTAACAATCCCTGACAGTGTAACCAGCATTGAAAGTAATGCCTTTGGATATTATTATGATGATGATTTAAATGAAATAAAAGTTCAGAACTTTACCATTTATGGTTATAAAGGAACATCTGCAGAAAAATATGCAGAGGACAATGAATTTAATTTTGTTTCTTTAGATACAGGCAAGAGTGTTCAGAATATCACCGGTTTTCTGCCAAAATATGAAGTAACATTCGGTGACAAGTCATTCAGCCTAAATGCAAAGGCAGAAACAGCACTTTCCTATTCAAGTGATAATACATCAGTTGCAGAAGTTTCAACTGATGGTACAGTAACAATCAACGGTGCCGGAAAAGCTACAATCACAATCACCGCAGAGGAAACAACTAATTATAAATCTGCAACAGCAACAGTAGAAATCACCGTAAACAAGGCTGGTCAAGAGGTTAGTGTTGATAAGCAGAATTACAAATTGACCTACGGTGCAAAACCGTTCAGCCTTAACGCAAAAGCAGAAACAGCACTTTCTTATGCAAGTGACAATACATCAGTTGCTGAAGTGTCAGCAGACGGCACAGTAAAAATCAAGGGTGCCGGAAAAGCAACAATTACAATTAACGCAGAGGAAACAGCTAATTACAATTCTGCAACATCAACAGTAAAAATCACAGTTGCCAAGGCTACACAGAGGGTAACAGGAGTAAAAACTCAGTATGTAACATCAGCCGGAAAAACCTTTATCCTTAAGCCAAAGGCAAAGACAAAGCTGACCTATACAAGCAGTAACAAGAATGTTGCTGTTGTATCCTCAACAGGTAAGGTAACAGTAAAAGCAGGGGGATATGCATACATCACCGTAAAGGCAAGTGAAAACGGTAATTACAAGTCCGCTTATGTAAAGACAAAGATAATTTCAGCACCTAAGGACTTTACATCAAAGGATGTTTCCAAGGTGAAGAAAACAGGCAAAACAAAAGTCAAAATCACTTGGAAATCCCTTACAGGTGCAACCGGTTACACAGTACAGCTTGCAACAAATAAAACCTTTAAGGGCGCAAAGACTGTGAAGAACAGTAAAAACACAGCAACCTTAACAGGTCTTAAAAAAGGCAAAACCTACTATGTAAGAATAAATGCCTACACAAAAGTTTCCGGCAAAAATTATTCTAACAAGTGGTACACAGTAAAATTTAAAATGTGATTGTCCAATTACGGAAAAAAGAAAGCTCGGCGAAAGTCGAGCTTTTTATTCGTGGTTTGCCTAGAATGGGCAGTAACTTGGTGGTGAAAGTCCACTACAGGCTTGGCAGTAGTAATTGTTAGCAGAGGGCAAGTGCGTCCACTGTGAGGTGGAGTATGAAGTAAGCCTAAAGCAAACTCTCGGTCTGACGAACAGAAACTACATATAAGGCATACTTGAAACGGACGAGTCTCCAAGGTAAACACTGAATAAATCACTTCACACCTCTTGTGCGCATATTTTTCGCCGGTTAGCCCAAAAAATCCTCAGAGTACGGTCGGTATTCCTGCGGTTTTTTGAACTAACCGACATAAAATCTGACTGTACAATCTGTGCAAATGATTTAATCAGTGTTTACATAGGATTGTATGGGAGAAAATGTAAAAAAATTAATTCCACTATTTACATTGCAAAATTAATGAGTTATAATTAATGTGATTTTTTGCGAAAAAACTTATTTTTTGTCGCCTAAAAATTTTTAAGATGGGGAGATGGACAGAATGAAAAAAATTTTGTCGATTTTTAGTTCAACAATACTTGCTATTCTTGTAGCTATAACAGGGATTGTCAACTGTTTTGCAGTTGTAACACCTGACAATTATTTGGTTAAAATGCCGGTAGTTTCCTCTGATAATGAGAATGAATCAGAAGAACCTGCAATTCCGTATTTTCCGGAAATAACAGGCTTTGAAAATACGGCTGACGGCACTAAGGTAAGCTGGAGTGAGTTTTCAGGGGCAGCAAGCTACTTACTATATGTGCTTAACGGAACTGAGTGGGAGTGTGTGGGCGAGAGCACAAGTTTAAGCTACACCCACACTTCACTTGAAAACGGAACAACTTACATCTACACCGTAAGGGCACTTGATGAAAACTATAATTTTATCGGTAGTTATTCCACACAGGGATATGAAAATACATTCTATGCACCGCCTGTAATCAGTTCCCTTGAAAACACATTCGGTGGTGTAAGAGTTAAATGGAATAAAGTTAGCGGAATAAACATCTACCGCATTTTCAGAAAAACAAAGAACACCGGTTGGATGTCTATAGGTGATACTGACGACACATCATATATAGATAAAAATGTTACCTCCGGTGTAAACTATACATATACGGTAAGAGGTCTTGATTCAAAGGGCGAGATTGTTAGTTACTATAATAACGGCAAGAAAATTACATATGTAAAAGCACCGTCAATCAGCAGGATTGAAAATACTGCAACAGGTTCAAAAATCAGTTGGACAAAGTGTAACGGTGCGACAAAATACAGGGTATATTACCTTGGAAGTAATAAAAAGTGGAAAATTCTTGGAACAACAGCTTCTACAAGCATTACCCATAATAAGCTTAAAACAGGCACGACCTATACCTACACTGTAAGGTGCCTTGACAGCAAGGGAAAAGCTGTAAGTGGATTTAATAATAACGGAAAATCAAACCTTTTCCTTGTACCACCAAAAATTTCAAGCATTACAAAGAAAAACAACGGAAACCTTATTCAGTGGAAGAACGTTTCGGGTGCTGCAGGCTACAGAATTTACAGAAAGACATTCGGAACATCCTGGAAAATACTTGCCGACATAACCTCGAGAAACTCTTATGTTGATAATTCGGCTATGAAGAATAAAGTATATTCCTACACTCTTCGTTGTGTTGACAAGAATGGCAAAAACATAAGCTACTTCATTTCAAATACAAGATTTTACCGTAACGGAAGTCTTGCAAACTGTATAATCAAAGTGGGCAAAAATAAATACTGTCTTAAAAATGGTGTTAGGAAAACCGGCTTGCAAAAAATAAGCGGTAATAAGTATTACTTTGGTTCTTCGGGTGTTTTACAGAAAAACGGCATTGTTGGTTCAAAGAAAGTCGGTTGGTATTATGCAGACAAGAAAGGTAAAATTGACCCTAATTACTGCAACGGAATATCTCACAAGGGAAAAGACTGGAATGTTATTAACGGAAAGGCAACCAAGGTTTCCTCAAGATCTGACCGTACATTGTTTAGAGCATTGAAGATAGTTGCAAAAATTACTAACAAAAATATGAGCAAATCAAAAAAACTAAAGGTTTGCTATGATTATGTTAAAAATTCTTATACAGAATTGAACCCAAGAATTCCTCACTATACCGGCAATGATTGGCCGATTTTATATGCGAACGATATGTTTGTTGACGGTGCAGGCAACTGCTTCAGCTATGCTTCTGCTTTTGCCTATATGGCTAAGGGAATAGGATACAAAAATGTGTACTGCTGTAGCAGCGGCGGTCATGGCTGGGCAGAGATTAACGGCTTGGTTTACGATCCGGAATGGAGCAGGCACCACACCAGAGAGTACTATGCACTTAGCTATGAAACAAAATTAGATCAGAACTACAAGGGCGCTATTGCACCCGGATATTCTTGGATGCATGTAAAAATATAGGGAAACACTGTTTTCATAGTTTCAATAAAATTTATAGGGGTAAGTAAGATATTATTATATTGGCTTATTGTCGGAGAGTATAAATGGTCTTTAGTTCATTAGTTTTTTTATGTGTTTTTTTGCCGACGGTATTTTTATTCTACACATTAGTACCATCGCTAAAGTTCAGAAACGGACTTTTAATTGTGGCAAGTTTGGTTTTCTATTCCTATGGAGAACCTGTCTATATTCTGCTTATGATATTCAGCTCGCTGCTCAACTACACTTGTGCGAGGCTTGTTTCTTCAAGCAAGGATAAGGGCAAAGTTGCCCTCATTGCCGCAGTAATTATCAATCTTGGAATACTGGCTGTATTCAAGTATTCAGCTTTCTTTGTGGAATCCATAAATTCGGTTTCAGGACTTACTATTCCTGTTCCGCAAATTGATTTGCCCATAGGAATTTCTTTTTTCACCTTTCAGGCACTGTCCTATGTAATTGATGTTTATCGTCAGACAGTTGAATCACAAAAGAATTACTTTTATGTTTTGCTCTACATAACATTCTTCCCTCAACTTATCGCAGGACCTATTGTAAAGTATAGGGACATAAGCGAGCAAATTGTTGCAAGAAAGCAAAATGCGGAAAAGGTTGCAGAGGGTTTGCGACGATTTATTTGCGGACTTGCCAAAAAGGTACTTATTGCCAATACGATGGGACAGACAGCAGATGTTATTTTTTCTGCAGGCAATGGATATTCCTCAATTCTCACAGCATGGATTGGTGCGTTGGCTTATCTTTTTCAAATTTACTACGATTTTTCGGGATATTCCGATATGGCAATAGGTTTGGGAAAGATGTTTGGCTTCGATTTCAAAGAAAACTTCAACTATCCGTATGGCGCTGTAAGTGTGCGTGATTTTTGGAGAAAGTGGCACATATCACTTTCAACTTGGTTTAAGGAATACCTATATATACCTCTCGGTGGCAATCGAAAGGGCAGATTAAGGGCTGTTTTAAACAGATTAATTGTATTCTTTTGCACAGGACTTTGGCACGGTGCAAGCTGGACATTTGTAATCTGGGGATTGTATCACGGTGTTTTCTTATTGCTTGAGGAGTTTATACCCATACTCGGCAAACTTCCAAAGGTGATTAATCACATATACACAATATTTGCAGTAACAGTGGGATTTGTAATTTTCAGAGCCGACACAATATCACAGGGATTTGATTTTATCGGCAATATGTTCTTTGGATTTGACATCACCGAACAGTCGATTTCACTTGCTCTTACTCAACTAACTCCGTGGTTCATTGTTATGTTTATTGTAGCAGTCATAGGTTGTGCGCCTATAAAACCTTTGGCAGACAGATTTAGAGCAAGTAATTCAGGTGTTTTAAGCAAAAGGCAAAGTGTTGTACAGATTGTTCTTTATCTCCTTGCTTTTGTACTTCTGTTCTGGTGTATAATCAGATTGTCCGGTGCTTCCTACAATCCGTTCATCTACTTTAGATTTTAGGGGGTAAGCGAAATGAAGAAAAAAATATTTTCCATAGTTTTTACTGTCACCTGTCTTTTGTGCTGTGTTTTACCCTTTATGGGAATGGCTGTTATTCCCAGCAATGAAACTATTGGTAACGAACAACAGACAACAATTCCGTCACTAAAAAATGAGGATGGAAATTTTAGCGAAAAATACCTTCAACAACTTGGGGATTATTTTTCAACTCACTATGCCTTTAGACCGCAGATAATTTCGGCTGACGCTGAAATTCAGTCAAAGATATTTGATACTTCAAACCTAAATTCAGTAGTTGTAGGAAAGAATAATTGGCTTTACTATTCCTCAACTCTTGATAATTACCTTGGACGAAATCTGATGTCAAGCCGTGATATATTCAATACAAGGCACAACCTGGAGATTACTCAGGAATATCTTAACGGAAACAACATTGATTTCTTATTCACTGTTGCTCCAAATAAAAATACGCTGTACCCTGAAAATATGCCTTATTATTACGGCAAAAAGGAAAGTACAGACAGCAATATAAATAATTTTACTCTTTCATTAAAGGATAGCAAGTTAAACTACTGTGATTTGGTTGCTACACTTAAAGATTTTGACGAGGTGCTTTATCTTCAGCAGGATTCCCATTGGAATAACAAGGGTGCGTTAATCGCTTACAATAAAATTCTTGACAGTCTTGATAAAGTTCACAATAATTACGAAAATGCAACTGCAAAGAGAACAAAGAACTTTTACGGCGATTTAGGAAAAATGCTTTATCCGTCCACTCAGAAACCCGAGTACAATTATGAATACGACATTGATGAAAGCTATTCCTATGTTACCCCTACAAAGAGTGTGGAGGATCCCATTATAGCTACACAGAATAATGGGGCATCGGGTAGGCTTTATATGTATCGTGACTCGTTTGGAAACGCACTTTTACCTTACTTTGCAAACGCATATAATTCGGCATACTTTACAAAGACATTCCCTGTAAACCTTGCACTCGAGGTTGGTGTTCAGCAGAGTGATACTGTTATTTTTGAAATTGCCGAGCGTAACCTGATATGGTTTGCTCAGTCACCGCCTGTAATTCCTGCAAGGGAGTTAAGCGTTCCAAAAGCCACAAAATGTTTTGATAAAATTGTGGGTTCCAAAGCGGAGATTTCACAGGTTAATATGCAGTATGTCAGCATAGGGGGAAGTGTTGACAAGGAATTATGCAAGGATGACAGCGAGTTTATAATTGTTGTAAAAGATAAGGACGGTAAAAGTAGAGGGTTTGAATCATTTACAACTTCAAACGAAAGTTCAGACTGTTGCTATCAGGCATATATTCCTACGGAATACTTAAAACCGGATTCAGTTGATGTAAGCGTAATAATAAAAAGCGGCGACGAATATCTTTTATCCAAAAGTCAGAAAGTCGATATTCATCAGCCTGAAATTTAACAGATGAGGAGAAATATAGATATGAAAAGAAGAATAGTATCAGTATTAGGTGCATTTGCACTTGTATTTGCAATTTGCAGTGCAATGTTTTTTATGACAGGTTGCGGTAAAGATGTGAAGATTAAGATAAACGACACCGGTGTTACAACCGAGGCTGACGCTAACACCGGTATGACAATAGAGGAAATACTGGAAAATGCAGGTGTAACTCTTGGTGAAAAAGATGAAACTGATCCAAAAGCTGATGAAAAACTTGGTGATGCAACGGAAATTACTGTGAAGAGATATGCAAAGGTAACTGTTAAGAATGGAAATGACGAAAAGGTAGTTGAGCTTGTTGGCGGGACAGTAGAGGACGCTGTGAAAAAGGCAGGATTTACCCTTGACGACAGTGTAAATTGTGATGTTGACAAGTCGTCATATCTTAAGGATAAAATGGTAATCACCCTTACTAACAGCGTTGAGGTAAGCTTTAAAGCAGACGGAAAAACAGATAAGTGCAAAACTTTTGCAAAAACGGTTAAGGAATTTCTTGAGGAGCAGAAAATAACACTCGGCAAGAACGACACGGTTTCTCCTAAGCTTGAGGAAAAAATAACAAGTGGTATGAAAATCACAGTAAAGCGTGTTGAATACAAGAATAAAAAAGTAAAAGAAAGCATCGATTTCCAAACTGAGGAACAGCAGAGCAGTTCGCTGAATTCAGGCGAAACTCAGGTTACTCAGGAAGGTGTAAATGGCGAAAAAGAGGTAACTTACAAGGTTAAGTATGTTGATGGTAAAGAAACTTCTAAAAAGAAAATAAGTGAGAAAGTGACAAAAGAGCCTGTTAATAAGATTGTAACTGTCGGCACGGCTCAAAACACTTTGCCGCCGCAGACTACCCCTCAGCAAACACAGAACGATAGTTCTCAGTCCGGCGGTGCTAATCAAGGCGGAAAGCAGGTTGTTTCAAAGCAAGCAGTTTATGATTGTGACGGTTCGGGACACGGATATTATGTAATAACTTATT
Organism: Oscillospiraceae bacterium; assembly: GCA_029225165.1. GTDB lineage: Bacteria > Bacillota > Clostridia > Oscillospirales > Acutalibacteraceae > Ruminococcoides. The sequence goes on along the minus strand of JAQXVY010000034.1, from coordinate 27,124 downwards.
CCGATGGAACAACCGGATATGAGGAATTTTAAATTGTAAAAATTGTAAAATGCTGTAAAACAAATACTTTTTGAATTATGTTAGAGAGTGGAAAAATGAAAAGAATTTTATTTGTTGCAGTTATTGCGGTTATTTTAGGCGTTGTGGCAATATTTTCTGCTAGTGCAGCGGAAAACATTGAAATAACTACAACAGAACCAACTGTGACCGTTGGTTGGTCAAGTGACGAAAATGGATGGCAGTATTTAGAAGAATCCTGCCCTGTTAAATCACAGGAAAAAGTAATTGATGGTTGCGTGTATCTTTTTGATGAAAATGGTTATTTGGTAACCGGCGTTACTCAAAGTGGTGGAAAGACTTACTATTATTCGGAAAATGGTTCAACACCGGAAAATGGATACGGCAAAAAAATAAAAGGACTTGTAACCTTAGACAGTAAAATGTATTACTTTAAAGATGATTATTCAATGTCTTTTGGTTGGCAAAATATTGACGGAAATAGATATTATTTTGATACAAGTACCGGTACAGCATACATTGGATTAAAAAAGATTAATTCAAAAATATATTATTTTGACAAAAACAGGATTATGAAAAAAGGCTGGGTAGGTATTAGCGGCAAAAAGCATTATTTTTCTTACGACGGTACAATGGCAACAGGTATTAAAAAAATATCATCTCATTATTATTACTTTAGTAGATATGGTGTGATGCAAACCGGATGGAAAAAGCTTAATGGTAGGTTTTATTATTTTTCTGCTAACGGTAAAGCTAAAACCGGCTTGAATAATGTTTCTGGAAACAAGTTTTATTTTTCCCATACAGGAGTTTTGCAGACTGGTTGGAAAAAAATAAGTGGTAAGATTTATTATTTTGATAAAAGCGGAGCATTAGGCGTTAGAGGCTGTGGATATAGAGGATTTAAGAAGATTGGTAAAGGAAAGTATTATTTCAACAAAAATTCCGTATTAAAGACAGGCGTACGAAAAATAGGTAAGAATAACTATTTTCTATCACCTAAAGGTACTATTGGACAGGGTTACGGCAAAATGAAAACCGGATGGCAAAAATACAAGGGGAATTATTATTTTGCAAAATCAAACGGAATTCTTATTAAAAACGGCAGTTATTCCGGCTATGAATTCAATAAAAACTGTGCGTTAACTGATGAATCAGCCAATGTAAGAAAAAATGTTTTAAAAATAGTTAAAGAAAAAACAAAAAATATCAAGTCAAAACAAGGAAAGCTATATTCATTATATCAGTATGTATGTACATCTAATTCATATCAAAGATTGCCTTTGGGTATGTCCGAGGCGTATTATGCAAATAATATGTTTACTTACCACAAAGGAAATTGTTATGCCTATGCATCTCAATTTGCTTTCTTAGCACGAGAAATCGGTTATTCCGTCAAGGTTGTACGAGGATATTGCCCGGCTTACGGTGGAGGTTGGACACCTCACGGCTGGTGTGAAATTAATATTTCAGGTGTAACATATATTTTCGACCCCGACCTTCAAAAGGAATTGGGTATAAATAGTTATATGAAAACTTATTATACTGCGGGAATCAGTTATAAAAAGTAATACTATTTTTCTGCAAAAATTTTATTTCTAAAAAAAACAAGGAGTAATTATTATGTATAAGAAACTAAGAATAATTTTATCAGTATTAATGGTGTTATCGATGCTTGCAAGCGTCGTGTGCATTACATCGGTTTCAGCAGGTGCGGTAACAGCACAAACATTCGCCACAGGCGTTTCAAACGGTCCATTAAAAAGTGGTTACTATCAATACTATTTTGTAGATTCAGATGGAAACTATGTTAAATCAGGCAACAAAGTTTTAATTTCAAAATACACCGGCAAGGCAAGTACACTATCTATCCCAAGTAAAATCAAAGGAAAAAGTGTTACACACATAGGTGTTTACGCATTTAGCAACAACACAAAGCTTAAAAGCGTTACAATTCCAAGCAGTGTTAAAGTAATTGGTCAGTGTGCATTTTTCGGTTGCAAGTCTTTAAAAACCATTAAATTTTCCCAAAGCACCATCGACATATCATCCGATTCATTTGATGAAACTGCATGGTACAACTCCAAACCCAACGGTGTTGTATATGCAGGAAAAGTTGCTCTAAACTATAAAGGCAGTATGCCAAAAAACAAATCCATAGCCTTTAAAAGAGGAACAAAAGCAATATCTCACGGCGCATTTATGAATAATGAAAACTTAAAAAGAATCACTATTCCCAACACAGTTCAATCAATAGGCTTTATGTCTTTTAATAATTGCACAGGTCTTACAAGTATTAAAATCCCCAATAGTGTAACAAACATCGAACAGGCATCTTTCATGGATTGTACGAACCTGAAAAGTATAACCTTTGGTGGCTGTGCTAAAATTGGTTTTGATGCATTTTCAAACACCGCATGGTATAATAAACAACCAAACGGCGTTATATACCTTGGAAAGACAGCGTATGAGTATAAGGGCAATATGCCAACAAAAACTTCAATAACTATAAAAAGCGGAACAACTGTAATAGCAAGTGCTGCATTTTATAATTGTAAAAACTTAAGAAGTGTAACGATACCAAAGAGCGTTAAGTACATTCAGGTTTGTGCTTTTAGTAACTGTACAAAACTTAAAAGTATAACAATACCAAGCAGTGTTAAAGAAATCGGTCAATATGCAATAGGCTATTATTTTGATAAATCTACTTTTAGTTATAAGAAAATCAGCGGTTTCAAAATAACAGGAGGTAAAGGTTCATCTGCCGAAAAATATGCAAAAAGTAATGGCTTTAAATTCAGCACTTCAACTTAAAGCAATATATATAAAATACTTATCAGTAAAGTAAAGCAAATAGCCAAAGGAAGCAGAAAAAAATAAAACTTTGTATGCAAACTCCTGTAGGTTATTAAAATTGATTATCATGAATTACCTCTTGTTGGAGGGTTGAGGAAGGTTTTGATGGTTTTTTAGAAACCTTTATATATATTTATTTGTTTATTTTTCTAATGTAAAGAATTAGAAAAATCCTCAAACCCTCCACTACCCTCCAACCTGTATGTTAGTTGAAAGGAAAGTCCTTTGTAATGCCTTTGTCAAGTACAGCGTTAATCTGTTCCTCGGTTGCCCCTTCAAAAATCTTTGCGGTATAATTTCCAGAGTACTGCGTTGTCGTCCTTGCAAGGCGTCAGCCTTGTCCTCTGAAAATTATCCTCGCAAATATAAGTCTGCTTTCTATCAAGTATTAGTATTACTTCCCAAAGACAGGGCAGAAAGCTTGACTATGTATTACATAACATTAAAGGCTGGCTGTATTACTATGTAATAGCGGAAATGAAGAGCACAATGGAAGATTGGAACGGTTGGTTACGCAGAAGAATACGAATGTATATCTGGAAGCAGTGGAAGAAGCCGAAAACAAGGGTAGAAAACCTAAAGAAATTAGGAATGCCCCAGTGGCAGGCTTACCGAAACGGAAACACCCAAAAAGGCTATTGGGCTGTTGCAGGGAGCGGAATATGATTGAACCAACCTGTACGGAACCGTACGCACGGTGGTGTGAGAGGTCGGCTACTCAACTAATTTAATTATTTGCTATTAGTCTTGTGTTCTAACGTCTATACTCTGTCATTCTGAGGGAGTGAAACGACCGAAGAATCATTACGGAAAACAGCAGTGCATTACACAGCACAACTTGCCGCAAACAAAAGTTACAAGGGTGCAAAGATTCTGAAGAACAGCAAAAACACAGCTATTTTATTAAACCTTAAAATGGCAAAACCTACTATGTAAGAGTAATTGTCCCAACAAGTGGTATACAGTAAAATTTAGGATGTAATATGATCTAACAACACTCTACCGATCTCCATATGGTTAGTTTAAATCTAATCTCGGGGGTCGGTACATTTTTAACATTAATATGCAATTTATTGACAATATATATAAACAATTGTACAATATAAATAAAAGGTATGTTACTATATACATTTCATATTGGCTAATAATTTGAGGTGATATTTATGATTAAAAAAATTTTAAGTCAAATGCTGACAATAAGTATATTGTTAAGTTGTATTGCTTTTTCAGGTACTAACGCATTTGCTGTAAAAACTATTTGTGAAATTTATAACGGAAGTAATGTAGAGTGTCAGGATTATGAAGTTTGGTCGTTTCCTGTAAATTCCTATATCTGCGATACAGGTGTCGGAATAATGAGATTACAGTCCGATGCAGTCAAAAAGGGTTATCTTGTTGAATACTATGATTATAAATATAATATTGTAAAAAGTAAGAAAATTACACAGGAACTTCCCATATTCGGTGGTTTTTATGCAACTGATAAAAATTATTTTGTTCTCAGTGGTCAGACAAATTACAACGAGGACGATTCTGTGGAAGTTTACAGAATTACAAAATATGACAAAAACTGGAACAGATTAGGCTCCGGCGGTCTTTATGGTGCCAATACATATATTCCCTTTGATGCAGGCTCTGCAAGAATGACAGTGTCCGGAAAATATCTTCTGGTCAGAACCTGTCACGAGATGTACAAAACTGATGACGGGTACCATCATCAGGCAAATGTCACTTTTCAGTTTGATATTGATAATGTGAAAATTACTGATTCCTTTACATCCATTATGAATGCAAGTGTGGGATATGCTAGCCATTCCTTTAACCAGTTTATTCAGGTTGAAAATAACAAAATTGTTGCTGTGGATCACGGTGACGCTTATCCAAGAGCAGTATCACTGTTTAAATACAGTTCGGATATAAGTGACGGCACTTTCAGCTCAAGCTGCAGTTACAATAATGTTGTTGAAATTCCCGGGGGAATAGGGGATAATTACACAGGTACATCTGTGGGTGGTTTTGAAATATCCGACACCTCATACTTAATTGCCGGAAATTATGTCAATTTTGACGATTATGAAAATTCAGAAACAAGAAATATTTTTATTTCTGCCACCTCAAAAGAAACAGGTAAAAACACGGTCAATACTATTACATGCTACGGTGAGGCTGACATTTCTGCATCAACACCTCATCTTGTAAAAATCAACGACAACAGATTTTTGCTTATGTGGAGCAGAAAATCTAAAGTTTATTATACCAAAATTGACGGTAACGGTAATAGGGTCAGCAAAATTTACACTATGAACGGCAATCTTTCGGATTGTGAGCCTGTTGTGATTAACGGTAAAATTGTTTGGTACACATGGAATGATGAAGTGAATACATTTTACGAAATAACTACCCAAGATATTTCAAAGAATAATTCGGTAATAATCAAAAACGGTCACACTTTTAAAATTGTAAACGCAACCAAAAATAATAATATTGCCACTCAGGTTTGCTCTGTTTGTGGTTATAAGAATAAATTTAAAGTACCCGGTACATTCAAAGTATGGTGGAAAAATGGTAGTGATACCACCGGATACTATTACAGTAAATACGACAGTAAGTACAAGGTTGGTGATACTTTACTGTGCTGGGTTACTGTAAATAGTGATACTTCCAAGGGTGGCGAATTTAAAGTTTCTGTTTCTGATAAAAGTGTATTGTCCTACAAGTATATCGGTAATAATACGGTGATCTTTTCTATGAAAAAGGCAGGAACTGCACGGGTTAAAATCAGTCTAAAGTACAGACCTGACATATCAAAAAAATTTACTATAAATGTTGGCTCTAATGTTAAAAAGACATCTCTATCTATTTCGCCAATGAAGAAAACCCTGTATGTTACAGGTACAACAAAAATAAAGGCGACTGTTAAAAACGGGAAGGGCAAGACTACTTACAAGAGCAGTAACACAAAGATTGCAAAAGTAAATTCTAAAGGAAAAGTGACGGCAATAAAGCAAGGTACTGCTAAAATTACGGTAACGAATAATAGTGTTTCAAAAACGCTTACCGTAAAGGTGATTAATCCAAAGTTAAACAGAACTTCAGTTTTAATTGGCAGAGGTAAAAGTTATATTCTAAAAATTATTGGTAAAATCGGTACGGCAAGTTTTTCATCATCAAATAAAAGAATTTGCACTGTAAATTCAAAAGGTAATATTACAGTAAATAAAAAAGCAAGGAAAGGAAAAACTGTAACAATTACCGTCAATACCAACGGAATTAAACTTACATGCAAAGTTAAAGTAAAGTAATATATTTTAAACTAAAAACAATTCAGAAAATGGTTTACTGTCAAATATGTATGTAAAGCAGGCAAAGAAAACAAATTAATGCAATAAGGAACTGTAAAAAACAGTATTAATAAAGACTGCAAATCTACTGAAAATAGTAGAAATGCAGTCTTTTGGCTCTTCATCAAAGATTAGGTTAATAAATAGGTTCGCAAAAATAAAAAAGGTTGATATTTTTCCTATTTCTTTGCAAGTTGATATGATGGTTTACAAATAAACATTAGAAATCTATTAGAAAAACTCTTTTTTAAACAAAAGAAAAAGACTTACCTATGCAATTCCTAAGGGCTTAGAAATGCGATAGATAAGCCATTCTTTGGCGGAGAGCAAGGGATTCGAACCCTCGAAACCGCTTTAACGGTTTACACGATTTCCAATCGTGCTCCTTCGGCCATCTCGGACAACTCTCCACAACATTGCCTATTATACAATAACTGAAATCAAAAATCAAGTACTAATTTGATATATTTATAGCTTACCACTATTTTTTTACTTCATTTTCCTTGTATTAACGAAAAAAGTATGGTATTCTATCACATAGTTTTTATATTTGGAGGAGAAAATGAGCAAAAGTCCCGATATGCTAATGCAAATAGCAGATATTAATATAAATTCAGAAATTAAAAAATCAAATCTCCCCATTCTAAAAATGATTTTACTGGGAATTATGGCAGGTGCTTTTATTGCCCTTGGAGGTGATGCGAGTAATGTTGCGTCCTTTGGTGTTGAAAATGCCGGTCTTCAGCGTGTTGTAGCAGGATGCTTGTTTCCTGTCGGTCTTATGATGGTTGTATTTAGCGGTAGCGAGCTTTTTACAGGAAATTGCCTGATGATTATGGGTGCCCTTGACAAAAAGGTAAAGTCAAGGAAGATTTTAATTAATCTGTTTGTTGTATTTTTCTCAAATCTACTGGGTGCATTAACAGTAGATTTCCTTATTTTCTACTCAGGTCAGCTTGATATAGGCTCGGGGGCTGTGGGTGCTTATGCAATAAAAATTGCCGTAGCAAAAACAACAATCTCCCCGTTAAAAGCCTTTACAAGCGGAATCCTGTGCAACATTTTTGTGTGTATGGCAATTTTGATGTCAAGCATTGCAAAAGAGGTAGTGGGCAAAATTTTCGCAATATTTTTCCCGATTTTCGCCTTTGTAGTCTGTGGTTTTGAGCATAGCATAGCCAATATGTTTTACATACCAATGGGAATCCTATCAGCCACAAACCCGCAATATACCCAAATGGCAAACAACCTCTACGGGGTAACTCTTCAGCAGTCAAACAACCTACTTTCCCTTAACGGAATCGACTCCATAATCTATGTGACACTTGGCAATATCGTCGGCGGTATGCTATTTGTAGGTATTCCATTCTACCTTGCACATAGGAAAGTATGGAATAAATAATTTCTATTTTTATTATCCCGATTTAATTCGGGATATTTTTTTAACAAATTGTAAAATTTAAAAGTATCTTCTAATTTATTGACTATAACATAATATTTGTGTATAATTCTTTTTGGAAAACAGAGGTAAAGCCTCTGTTTTTTTCAGCAGACCTTAACGGTAGCTGAAATGTTAAAATCGGGTAATAAATAGGGAGGGCGTAATGTCTAAAAATTTAGGAACAAACAACATTATTGAACTTAAAAACATCGTAAAAATGTACGGTGATGTAACAGCGGTTGATGACTTCAACCTTGAAGTGAAAAATGGTGAATTTGTCACTTTGCTCGGTCCGTCAGGCTGTGGAAAAACAACAACCCTGCGTATGATAGCAGGCTTTGAGCTTCCGACAACAGGTGAAATTACACTTGACGGAAAAAGCATCAGCAATTTACCGCCTTATGAACGACCGATTAACACGGTGTTTCAGCGGTATGCGCTGTTTCCTCACCTTAATATATATGAAAATGTAGCCTTCGGTCTTAAGATGAAGACTGTTGAATCAACCTACCAAAATGAAAACGGTAAGGTTATTAAGAGAAAAGAAAAACTCTCTAAAAAAGAGATTGACCAAAAAGTAAAAAGAGCCTTGGAAATAGTTGACCTTGAGGGCTTTGAAAAGCGTTCTGTTGACACACTTTCAGGCGGTCAACAGCAGAGAATAGCAATCGCAAGGGCTATTGTTAACGAACCGAGAATTTTGCTCCTTGATGAGCCATTAGGTGCACTTGACCTGAAAATGCGTAAGGAAATGCAGATAGAGCTTAAATCAATGCACGAAAAGTTGGGCATCACCTTTATCTATGTCACTCACGACCAAGAAGAGGCTCTCACTATGTCCGACAAAATCGTTGTAATGTCCGACGGAGTTATTCAGCAAATCGGCACTCCCGAGGAAATCTATAACGAACCTCAAAATGCTTTTGTAGCCGACTTTATCGGAGAAAGCAACATCTACAACGGCAAGGTTACAGGTAAAATGCAGGTTTCCTTCTGTAACCACATTTTTGACTGCGTTGACGACTTGCCAAGGGGCACAAGGGTTGATGTTGTTGTCCGTCCCGAGGATGTAATAATGACCCCAAAGGGAGAGGGTATGATTGATGTTGTGGTGGATTCCGTTGTATTCAAGGGCATCCATTACGAAATCACAGTCCTTTCAGGTGACAACGAAATTGTAATTCAGTCCGTTAAAAATGCCGTTGTAGGTGATACCATAGGCATTATGATAGAGCCTGACTCAATCCACCTTATCGAAAACAATGTTACAACCAACGACTTTGAAGGTGTTATTACAAAGCACAATACCGTTGAATTTGCCGACGGTGAATTTGAGTGCGACCTTACAAAGCTGTTTGTGGGCTCTCACTATGACGAGGACGACAACCTTGTTGACAAGGACGGAAATGTAATTCACACAGCAGGAACTGAGGTTAATGTTTCCATACCTGTATTTGGCTGTATTGAAATGAGTGACGATGCAGAAGAGGGCGGAGTTACAGGTAACATAGTTTCACTTATCTACAAGGGCGACCATTACCAGTATATTGTCAGAACAGAAAATGAATTTGACTTTATTTTTGATGATGAAGACCTTTGGAACGAAAACGACTATGTCAGCTTGATAATCAAAAAAGAAAATATCAAACTTACATTTAAGTGATGGAGTAAGGAGTGTACTATGTTTAAATTTTCCCGAAAGCAACTTTGCATACCATACGCCTTGTTCCTGATACTTTTCGTAATTGCACCTCTATTAGTTATTCTATACTATGCCCTTACAAATGGCGAGGGCAACTTTACAATTTCAAACTTTGTCGGATTTTTTACCGACAGTAACACAATCGGAACACTTCTTTACAGTATGTTTTTGTCCCTTGTCACAACAGTAGTGTGCCTTTTGATTGCCTATCCTGTTGCATATATCCTTGCAAACAGCAAGTTGAAAAGAAAATCAGTACTTCTTATGATTTTCATTATGCCAATGTGGATTAATTTTACATTAAGAATTACTGCAATTAAGGAAATTCTCACAGCGATAGAGGGCAACCTTGCCTATTATCCATTTTTAAATACTGTAATAGGTATGACCTACGACTTTCTCCCCTTTATGATACTTCCGCTATACACAACCCTTGAAAAAATCGACAAAAGCTTTGTTGAGGCGTCCTATGACCTTGGGGCAAATCCAGCTAAAACTTTTGTAAGGGTAACACTACCACTTTCACTACCGGGAATAATCAGCGGAATTACAATGGTTTTTCTCCCTGTTATGACTAACTATGTTGTACTTGATATGCTGTACAACAGCACATACATTATGGGTAGCCTTATCGGAAGTTACTTTAATTCATACGACTGGAACAACGGCTCTATGATTTCCATAGTACTTCTCGGTATAATCCTACTTGTTACCGTGTTTACAAACCGACTTGGCAACGGAGTTGGAGAAAGCAGAGGTGCTAACCTATGATGAAAAAGATTTTTTCAGCAAGCTGGGTATCACTTGTACTGCTTTTTATGTATCTGCCAATAATCATTCTTGCAGTTTACAGCTTTACCGACTCAACAACAATCGGTGCAATAAGGAATTTTTCTCTTTCAAACTATGAAACCCTGTTCACAACCCCTGAACTGCTAAATATGATAATCGGCACTTTAGTCCTTGCACTTGTGGTGTCCTTACTTTCAGTTGTCCTGGGTACAACCGGCGCAATCGGTGCTTTTTACTCCAAAAAAGTACCTCGTGCCTTTATAAGAAACGCAAACCAAATCCCTGTTGTAAATGCCGAGGTTGTGACAGGCTTTGCAATCTGCATTTTGCTCATTGTAGTTTTCGGTGTGGACAAGTCAACCTTTATCCCCCTTGTAATAGGTCAGGTGTCACTTTGTGCACCGTTTGTATATCTTTCTGTTGTACCAAAGCTTGTGCAGATGGATAACAGCCTTTACGAAGCCGCCTTAGACCTTGGCGCAACTCCTGCAAAGGCACTTTTCAAGGTTATTATACCTCAAATTATGCCCGGCATAGTTTCAGGCTTTATGCTTTCAATCACCTTGTCACTGGACGACTACTTCATCACAACCTACACAAAACCTGCGTCCTTTGACACAATAAGCACCTATGTGGTAAATGCGACAAAAGGTGCACAAACAAGCATAAAAACTGCTCTGTGGGCACTTTCTACAATCATTTTTGCACTTGTAATACTGATTGTTTTAGTAAACTATTTCAAGTCAAGCAGAAGGGCAGGTGAGGAGAAGTGAAAAGGTTAAGTACATTATTAATTTCAGTTTTCCTCATTGTTGCAATGGCTGTATCTTCTGTACCTGTTGTATCTGCAAAAGATAACAGCGATGTAATTACCCTACGAATTTCCAACTGCGAAGAATATATTGACGAGGGCGGTTGGGATGAAGAAGAGGATGTAATCGACCTTGACAGCGGAGATATTTTCAGCGATAAATCTATGATAGAGGAGTTTGAGGACTGGTACTACAAAACCTACGGCAAAAGGGTAAAGGTAGAATACTCTACCTACGGCACAAATGAGGACTTGTACAATCAAATCACCTTAGGAGATAGATTCGACCTTGTTTGCCCCTCTGACTATATGTGTATGAAGATGATAGGCGAGGGTATGGCTGAACCACTCTCCAAGGAATTTTTTGATAAAAGCATAGAAGAAAATTACTATGTAAAGGGTGTATCACCCTACATTAATAACCTTATGGAAACCACACAAATTGACGGCGAAAAGTGGAGTGACTATTCAGCCGGATATATGTGGGGCACAATGGGCTTTGTGTATAACCCACAGTATGTTTCAGAGGATGATGCCACAACATGGAAGTTCCTAAAGAATAAAAAGTACAGTCGTAGAATTACAATAAAGGACAGCGTACGTGACACCTATTTTGCCGCATTAGGACTGATTAATTCAGATACAATGCTAAAGGATTCCTTTATAAATTCAAAGGACTACAACAAAAACATAACAGACCTTATGAATGATACCTCCCCAAAGACAATAACAAAGGCGGAGGAATTATTAAAGGAAATTAAGGATAATGTCTATTCCTTTGAAACCGACAGCGGTAAATCCGACCTTGTTTCCGGTAAGGTTGTGGGCAATTTTCAGTGGTCAGGTGACGCAGTTTATACCCTCGACCAGGCAGAGGAGGACGACTGTATACTTGAATATTCCGTACCAAAGGAATGCTCGAACCTTTGGTGTGACGGCTGGATTATGCTAAAGGACGGTATAAACGGCTCAAAAGAGAGAAAACAGGCGTCTGAGGCGTTTATCAACTTCATTTCAAGACCTGATAATGTAATCAAAAATATGTACTACATAGGCTATACAAGCTGTATTTCAGGAGGAAATGACGACAGAATAATTGAGTATGTAAACTGGAGCTTTGGAGCAGAGGACGATGAAGAAGAAATAGTTGATTATCCCGTTGGATTTTTCTTTGCAGGTGATGAAAACAGTGAAAAGTACATCATAAAGACAACCCGTGACCAAACAAAAAGACAGCTTTTTGCCCAGTATCCAACATCAGATATTTTGGACAGATGTGCTGTGATGATGTATTTTGACGATAAAGCAAACGAAAGAATGAACCAAATGTGGATAAACATAAGGTGCTTTAACCTTAATTCAATCCCACTATACTCATACCTAATCTTTACAGGAGCGATTTTTTTAGGGGTTATCCTTGTATTACTTGTTGTGTACAGAAGGAGAATTTTTGTAAAAAGAATCCCTAAGGGTTACAAAAAAATCGGCTAAAACCTTGTATTATATAACGAAATAATATATAATAACTATCTGCAAGGCTTTTGCAAGAAATTATACAAGAGCCTTGCAATAATATGGAGATGTACCCAAGTGGCTGAAGGGTCCGCACTCGAAATGCGGTAGGTCGGGAATCCCCGGCGCAAGAGTTCAAATCTCTTCATCTCCGCCATATCAAGTGTTCATAAGTGTTTCGCTTTGTGAACACTTGATTTTTTAATATATGTTTGATGGATAATCAGGAGGAAATGAAATGCTGATTAAGAGTAAAATAAAAAATATAGACTATAATGAAATAGCAGACATTCTTTTTAAGCAAAAGTTTGCAAAACAGAATGAAAATGCTTTTATGATAAATTTAATAAAACTTATCATCGGAGGAATGAAGTTAATGCCTCACAGCCTCAGGGATGTGGCTGTGATAAAACTTTTCACAATATACTCCGAAAACATTGTAGGAATGATTAACAAGCAAATTTCAGACCGAGAAATTGATGTGAAAATTAAAGATTTGACCCTTAAGGGAGGGTCAATGCTAATGAACATACAAATTGATGTTGAAAGCATAAATTACCAGCAGATTATCATAAAATTCCTCCCACAGATAATCGGACTAATCCCGAAAAGTGAAAACACAAAGGTGTTTGCCGATACACTTGATGTTGTGGGTGACGACATTGACAAAGCGGTAAAAGCTTTACTTAATAATTTGGATGACGAAAAGAAAGAAAAATTGACAAAGCTGTATGCAAACCATTATAGCCTTGAAATTTTGTCACTGCTGAATAAGTTAATTGCTAAAAATGATATTACCGCTGAAATTATTGACTTCAGCGTATCATAAATTTTTGTTTATGGAAATACTGATTAATAATTATTTCGGAGGTACCTGATTTGACGGAATCAAAATACATAACGATTATTTCAAACGGAAAAAAGGTTGTGCTTGGCATAAGTACTATCCTTTATATTCTTATGGTAAACAAGATTGCCGAAATACATATTTCAGGCGGTAAGATATACGAAACAAGAATGACTCTTTCCCAACTTGAGGAAAAGCTGGGTGATGGCTTTATAAAGACGCACAGAGGATGCCTTGTGTCTGCAATGGCGATACACGATATATCCGACAATATTAGCCTAAACAACGGAGAATCTCTGATATATACAATACGAAAGAAAAATCAGATTATTGAGCAGTTCCGTTCAAAGCAGAAAAGTATTATCGGCAGTTTCACAAGAGACGGAATTCCCACAACAGAGGAAGAATACCGCAGTTATTACAGTAGCTTTGAGAATTTGCCCTTTGCATTTACCGATATTGAAATGATATTCAATGAAAAAAGTCACGCAGTTGACTGGATTTTCCGTTACGGCAACCCTGCCCTTGCCAAGCTTGAAAAATTACCCCTTGAACGGCTAATCGGCAGTTCCTTCGGCAGTCTGTTCAGCAATATGGACTCAAAGTGGCTTCGCAGTTATGAGCGAGCAACACTTTACGGTGAAACGCTGGAGATAATCGACTACAGCCCCGAAATAGATACATACTTAAAGGTAATTTGTTTTCCCACTTTTAAAGGTCATTGCGGTTGCATTTTATTCGATATATCACAGATAAAATTAACCAAAAACAGCAACGACGCCGAAAAAGCACTTATGCTTTATTTCGGAAAACTGCCTGATAAAAACGATTGAGCGATACAACTAAATAATATTAGAAACACCGCATATCTGTGCCTGTTCTGTTTGATGAATTTACGAAACAGGCGGATATGCATTTTTTGTTCATTTAAGCCGTTTTAATGTCGTTTTAGGCACTATAAATTGAAACAATCAACTAAACATTTTATAATTAATCATTATTATAAGTAATATTATATGAAAATGAAGGAGAAAAGCTATGAAGGTTTTTAATTGTATCATTGGTGTTTTATCTATTTTAGGGGCAGTTTACTGTATGTTTTTCCCCGGAATCAGCTTCCTGAATACAGGTTGGATTGTTGCAATTTTGCTTGGTGTTTACGGAATGAGCAGTATCTTTGGTTATTTTTCAAGCTCCAAAGGAGATAACAAGGGTGACGGGAAGCTTGTTGCCAACGGTGTTATGGGGCTGATTATCGGCATTGCCTGTGCTGTTGTAGCCTTACTTGCAATGTTTAGCTCCGGTGTTCGTGGCACACTTGATTTGATTATCCTTATGATATTTGCATTTTGGCTTATTTATTCCGGTGCTGTCAGCATTTTCGGTGCCTTTGCACAGAAGAAAAATGGCGGTAAAATGTGGGGGCTTTCCTTAGCTTTAGGCATTATTGTCCTCATCACAGGATTTTACGGTGCAACCCATCTTCTGTTTGCCGCTTTTTCAATCGGCTATATGATTGGTATAGAGCTTATGGTTTACGGCATAAGACTTGTTATGTCTGTTTTTGAAAACAACAATAACAGCAATTAAATGAATTGGCTGAAAAACAGATTATACAAAAAGCCGTTTTCTTAAAAATATTAAGGGAGTGATTCTTTTGAAAAAGTTTTTTCGTGGTTTCCTTTCAATTTTATTGGCTATGACTATACTTACATCGGTGACGTCTGTTTCTGTTGTAAGTACAGGCGCTGTAACACAGGAAAAATCGGAATTGGAAAGTGTTTCCGATTCCGTTTCCGATACCTCCGGAAAAGCCTATTCCTTGAGTGAGGTTTACACGGAGTATCTCTATCCTCACACAGACAAAACAAGTGAGGTTGTCAGTGACAAGATTGTAAATGAATATGACAATGCCAATTCAGATCAGGTCTATGCTGATTTTAAGTTCAGTCAGGTATCGTCAGACGATAAGACTACATCAGGCACAAATATGTCTATGAGCGATAAGGCAAAAGACCTGATGGAAAATGATAAGTCTATGGATAATCCCCTTTCAGGCTTTTCCTTTGTAAGACCTGAAGAACTGCTTATAGGTCAGATTAACAGAAATGACCAGCACGAAGGTGAGATAACAACCATTGATAATGTTAAGGACTCAATTGATAAATTATCAAACAACATTGATAATCTTTCAAAGGCAGGAGATTCCATAAATCTTACCGAAACTAAGGAGGGTCAGACCCACAATACAATCGGAATAGATTATAACGGTGACGACAAAGACGAGCTCGCTTATTTTTCGCTGTATGCAAACGACAACGGCTATGCCTCTGTAAGAACCTACATTAGGTCAGGCTCGGGATGGATGCAGGTTAGCGAACAGAATATGCAGATTTCTACCGATAATGAAATACTTGACATAGTAGCACAGGAATCAAAGGGCTATACCGCTATGACGGCAGGGGACTTTGACGCTGACGGCAAAGAAGAGCTTGCCTGTTATTTCCCCTGTGCAAACAACGGATGCGGTGAGCCGTTTGTGGGAATTATCGACATTTCCGATAAAGGAGACTTTAACCTTAACGATATGAAGAAGATTTATCTTTCCTCAATCAGAAGCGAACTAAGTGACCTTCAGTCGGGTAAGGATAATTATGAGGACTGGTATATGCCAACTGTTGCACTTTCCACAACATCTATCAGGGCAAACGGTGCAACCGACAACAAAAAGTCCTATGACGACCTTGTTATCAACATAAGTGTTCCTCACGTGTATTACGACAATGATGTAAATATGAATTCCTGCATTGCAATTTACTCATATAACGGAAGCGGATACAGCAATAAGTTTCAAAACGACCTTAAGTACGACTCCGAAAGAATGACGGACATAAATTCAGTTGACGCCGACCTTAACGGTGATGGCTACAACGAGCTTGTTGTTGCAGGTATGTACGCATACGGCTTGTCGGGTAACAATGACGAGGGAACAAAAAGCAGTGACAAAAATTTTGTTCAGCTTATTTACTGGAACGGAAGCAGCTACGACCTTGTGTGGAGCAATCCTAAAAAGGTGGATGCCTCGGGACAGGTTAAGCTTGACTGGGAGGCACAGGAGCCTATAGCCCTTACGGCAGGCAGATACGACCCCAATACTCCCGTAACAATGGATTACATCTGTGTTCAGGGAGTTGTACTCAGCTGTCAGAACGCAAAGGTGTTTGGTACAGAGAGAATGGAGCCTGAGGACGGCGACACAAAGTATGTAATCGATACTCTGCCCTATAAGGATAAACAGCTTTATGAAGACGCTTCCTTCAAAGCAGAGTATGCAACTGATATTGTCTCTTTATGCGACGCTGAGGACAATGCGTATATAAGCACGGCTGATTCGGGAACGTTCTATGTAGCCGGCGGTACGGAAACCATTGCGCTTCTCACAGGTGATGAGGAGTCCGGCAACAATGACAATATGAGCTACGATATAATTCTCCTGTCCTGCGACAGCGCAGGTAACTGGCAACACAAGGCATATGACGACTACATTCACCTTAAGAATGAGGATGACCGGGGTACATTTATGTCCATATGCTTTACAGACTGCGACGACGACCGAATGTACTATAAATATATGGGCAAGACAGTGGGATATTCAAGCCCCACCCTGTATTCCGTTGTTCAGGCACCGCCCTATTATGAAGAAAACAACGAAGCCTCCGTTACATTCACAGTTACCCACGGTACTGAAAGCAGTTCTCATCAGGAATGGGGAATCGGTGCCGGTCCCTCCATTTCAATAGAAGAAAAGGTTGAGGGGAATCTTGTTGCAAAATATGTAGGCTCTCATACAAATACAAAAGCCTACGAAACCGCAACATCTCTTACCCTTTATGCAAATCAGGACTATGCCGTATCAATGGTAATTCCTATTGTGATATCTAACTATGAGGTGTATTACCCCGATGGCAATGACGGAAAGGGAGAATGGAGAGAGGAAGGTATATCCAACTGCCTTAAGCCTTCTCTTGCAGCACTTCCCATTGATGAGTACAACAGTCTTGCCTCTGAGCTTGAGGATGAGGAGCAGAGGAAGGCGGCTCCCGTTATTAAAAGCATTCCAAAGTCCTCTGCCGGCAATCCCTACGGTTACAATCATACCTTAGATGAACTGGAAAAGGATATGTCGGTTCATCAGAGTGACCGGGATAAAATTGTTGAGCCAGAGGGGGTACTTGTAAACACTGACGCTTCCTCCAAGAGCCAGGAGATAAGCGTTTACGAAAGCAGTGAATCGGAACACGGATTTAATATTTCCTTCAGCGTAGATATAAAATTAAAGCTTTTTAAATTCCTCAATATAGCTGTTGAGGGTGAATTTGGTGCAACATGGATTTCTACAAGCTCCCACGGCTTGTCATTCTCCGCTGATTATGACGCAATTATGGCTGATAACAGGGCTGTAATTGACTCTGCAAGTAGTAAACGGTACGAAAAATATGTAGGTGCAGACGGTAAGCCAAAGGAAAGCAGTATCACCCACTATCAGCCTGTGGACTACATATATTCGCCAAATCCTATAGCCTACCCCAGCGATAGTCTGACAAAGGAGTTAAGCGGTGAAGGGGGAGAAGAGCGGGAGAATGATGTGTATATGCTCAGCTTCTATACAGACTCCTTCGGCGGAAAGCCTCCTG
This sequence comes from Oscillospiraceae bacterium, assembly GCA_029225165.1. Taxonomy (GTDB): domain Bacteria; phylum Bacillota; class Clostridia; order Oscillospirales; family Acutalibacteraceae; genus Ruminococcoides. Next base: position 9,110 of record JAQXVY010000034.1, on the reverse strand, counting down.
AGTTGCCTGAATACTTCGGAGTACAGAGTGTGAGTGAAAACAAGGACGGCACATACTCCTTTACACTTGCTTGGAAAAACAATCTGAAAAAGTTAGAGGATGATAATGATAACGACCGTACTCCCGACGCTTTCAATATATATGTAAAGAGTATTAATGCAGATACGGTAATGCTGGTAAACAAGGAAGGTCCGATTTATCTTGATAAAGAAAACCCCATAATGACCTACAGGGTTGACAATATTCAGAATTCAGCAAAGGATTATGTGTTCTATATTGCCTCCGCCGATGTGAAATCCACTAATGGGGACAACAACAACACCGTAACCAACGTTTACGAGAGTATTCTCAGCAAACCCATAACAGCCAATATTGACAATTTCCTTGATACAGACGGCGTTATAATTACAAAACAGCCTGAAAATTTCTATGCAAAAAATGTGGGAGATGAGGCAACCTTCTCCGTAGATGCTGTTGACAGCAAGGGTGAAACCGACAGCCTGTATTACTACTGGCAAACCTATAATTCAAAGGCAAATAAATGGGAGGACGCCACAGGCGACAAGTCAATTGATTCAAAGACCTATGTATTTGACACCACCGAGGAAAGCTTCGGCTTGCCCATAAGATGCCTTGTTACAAAGAATAAGTCCACTGCGGAAAACTATACTGCTACAACTAATGTAGTTACAGTTATCAGTAAGCATACTCATAAATATAATGACAACGGCTTCTGCACAATATGCGATCAATATCAGCCTGCAACCCTTGACAGCGGTGTTTACCAAATCGGCAACGCAGGTCAGCTCTTCTGGTTTGCATCTCTTGTAAACAACGACAGCACTCACGCTGATTTTGACGCTAAGAATACAGGTGCAAAGGGTGTTCTTGTTAAGGATATTGACCTTGAAAGCCGTGAATGGTCACCGATTATGAATTTCGGCGGTACATTTGACGGAAATAACCACACAATTTCCAACCTTAAAATTACGAAAACCTCAAAATATTCAGGACTCTTTGGAAAAACATCGGGAACAATCAAGAGCTTTACCGTTAAAGGTAATATAACTCTTTCTGCAGATGGCGATATGATTGGCGGTGCAGTAGGATATGCTGACGGTGCAAATATTTCAAAGGTTACTTCATATGTGAACATTACCAATACAGCCGGAGTACTTCACCATATCGGCGGTGTTGTAGGCGGTATTGATAACAAAGAAACAATTGTTGATAAATGCCTTTATTACGGTACTATGAATATAAAGGATTCTCACGACTGTATCGGCGGTATTGTGGGATATTCAAATGCCGGTGTGAGAATCAGCAACTGCGCAAACCACGGTACTGTAAGTGCATCAAAAGACGGTGCTTATGTGGGCGGTATTTTAGGATATGTAAACAATACAAATCCAACCCTTAAGGATTGCTATAACTACGGAAAGGTAAGTAACAGCAACAACACAACCTACTGCGGCGCAATTATCGGTTGGGCAAGAAATTACACTACTGCAAATATAGATAACAACTATTATCTTGACTCTTCTTCCGACCTTGCATTTGGCAGCGGCGGCAAATCGGGAGCAACTGCAACAGAAAAAACTGCTGAATTGTTTAAGTCGGGTGAGGTTACATATCTCCTCAACCACAAGGTTACAGACGGAAGTCAGGTGTGGTATCAGAATATCGACAACGGAAATCCTCCTGATGATTACCCTGTTTTTGAGGGCGGTACTGTGTATTACCTTGAATATAAGGACGGCTACTTCAACACATATTCCGAAAAGCCTGAAGAAAAGGAGTTTGATGAGGACGATGACGGAAACTTCATCATCAGAACATATGACGACCTTGTAAAGCTATCTAATCTTGTGAGAAGTGACTACAACGATTACGGCAGTGCGGATTATGTTCTTGAAAATAATATAAAAGCACCTAAAGATTCAAAGTGGACACAGGGAATAGGCTCTGTGTCGGACAACAAGCCCTTTAACGGTACATTTAACGGCAACGGCTACTGTATTATCGGTCTTAATGTTGATTCACCAAATTACGGAGGATTGTTTGAATTTATCGGCGAAAAGGGAAGTATAAAGGAATTATTCGTTTTAGATTGTGATTTCTCATCTTCTTCCAAAACAGCAGGTGGAATTGCAGCTGTAAACCAAGGTACAATTGACCATTGCACAAGCGGTGTAAATATTACCTCTGGTAGCATATTTCGAAATGGAAATAAATATTATGCACCTGAATTTAACTCAAGTATCAACGGTGAGATAAGCGGTGGTGTCGTTGGCGAAAACAGCGGTTCACTTACAGGATGTCGAAGCTCTGCTATTGTGTCAGGTACAATATGCGGAGGCATTGCAGGAGTAAACACAGGCAAAATTTACGGCTGTGCAAATAACGGCAAGATAGGTAATTCAAAAGCTGAACTTTCAGGCGGACTTGCAGGAAAGAACGGCGGTACATTGGAAGCCTCCTACAATTCGGCAACGGTGGAAAGTAATTCCGAGAATAAAAAAGGTTCGGTTGCAGGTATAAACGGATATGACGGACTGATTCCCACAGTGAAGAATGTATATTATATTATCAAAGACAAAAACGGACTTAGCGCAATCGGAGGGGATTCTACACATCTTCTTGATGAAACAAACATAGGGAAAACAGACGACAAAGAAATGCAGACTGCTGAATTTACAGAAACTCTTAATGAAGTAACTAATGATTCGGTAATCTGGAAGCGTAATCCCAATCTTAACAAAGGCTGTCCGATTATTGATGGTAACTTCTTTATCGACTCAATTAAGCCAGCCGGAAACAACATCACCGTACAGGGAAGAATGCACAAGGCTTTGAAAATAAGCTATGACGTTGGCATTAAGAACTCCGAAGAATTCAAGCTTTTATCTTCCGATAAGGGCGAAAATAAAATTCTGAAAGCATATTCTGTAAGCCTTACAGATAAGGACGGCAACTATATTCCTGCCGAGCTGTGGTGTTCAGATTCCTGTAAAATTTCAGTGCCCGTTGACAGCGAGAATATACTTCTTGCCGGAATAAATACAGAGGGCAACATAACTTACTATAAGCCTGATTCTGTTAAGGACGGAATGGCTGTATTTACAGTTTCACACCCAATGTCATTTGCCATTGTGGATAATTCACCGGAAAAGGTAACTCCAAGTAACGGCTCAGAGGGTTCGGTTAATACAGGTGAATCTCCTGTTAACCTAATTATTTTAGCTGTTGCAATACTTGCCCTTGCGGTAATCTTTGGTACAAAAAGAAGGAAAAAAGTTGGATAATACATCAAAATCAAAGAAAAAACCATTATTAATAATCATTGTCACATTGCTTATTGTGGGGGCTTTGGCTGTTGGGGGATATTTTGTGTACCAAAATTTCTTCCCACAGGAACAGCCAACCGACTCCAAGGGCGTTGTGGGAAAAATCTCCGACGGCTGGGAAACAGGCATAGAGGATGAAACTAAACCTAAGAAAACAGGTATTCAAATCCCCGGCTACAGTAGTGCCGTAATGAAGTCGAGTGACAAGACCCTCACCCTGAGCATTGGCAATCCCAAGGCTAACAAGTGCGGTTTTTATGCCACACTCAAGCTTGAGGACGGAACTGTGCTTTATAAGTCTCAGCTGATAAAACCGGGCTACGGACTTACAGAGGTTCCCCTTAATAAGACCCTTGAAAAGGGCAACTACACCGCAATGGTGGTGTATAAATGCGTTACCCTTGACAAGGAGCATACACCGCTGAATTCTGCCGAGTCGGAGTTCAAGCTATTTGTTAAGTGATTAAGGAATGTCATAATACATATGACTTTCTTATCAATATAATTTTATTTATGAAAGGATGTTTTAAATGAAAACAAGAAAAATCATTTCTGCTTTAATTGCAGGAGCACTTGCCACAACTGCTGTTGTATCAGTATCCGGTGCTACTCTCACAGACGTAACCCCTTACAACTCAACAGAAGTTACAGCTAACATCGTAGACCCGGGATATGTAAGCTACACTATCACAATCCCCGATAGCGCTAATTTCGGCGAACTTACCCAGCCCGACACCGACGCAACTGACCACTATACCTTCTACGATTTTCAGGTTGCAGCAACAGAACTAAATATTAAAAGCAATCAGGCAGTAACTGTTTATGTGAAGGACGGCTCTGCGACAGATAATCAGTTCTACATTTCACAAAAGGATGTAGCAGATCCATTCACAATAGCTTATGATGTTTATGATACTACAGTTAACGAAGGAAATTTGGGCGATTATGAACCCATAAATTCAACCGCAACTCCCGGATCATACGGCTATCATCTCTGTACATTCGTTTCAGGTTCACAAGGAAGCACACAGGATGTTACACTTGCCTTGAATCAGAACGCTTTGTACAATAAGACTCTTTCTGAAATCGCAGGTAATTACAGCGGTACAATAACATTCCACAGCGCATTAGTTGAGCGTGGTTAATCAGTTGCTCCTTTATAATTAACTTCACAAGTTTTATCTAAAATGAAAAGGATAAAAATTAAAAAGTGCTTGTGCTTGCTGTTTGTTGCAGTATGTTCAGTACTTTTTACAACCTCTTTATCGGCTGATGCAGTACATACTGACGGAAGTATGGAGGTTATTGCACATATTGAAACAGCTCCTGCCGAAACTACACAGCCTGCCACTCATAGTGGCAGTACAGTACCGCCTGATAACGGCAGTATTTCAACAGGAGAAACAGTATCAGCTTGTGTTGTCATTTCTTTGCTTTTGCTCATCTTTTCAGCCCTTGTCATATGTATTTGCAACAAGAATGATAAGAGAAACAGAATTCACGACAACAAATAATATCGTTATTTTAAAATAGGGGTTGTTCACGGCTGAACAGCCTCTTTTATTTTATTTATAAATATGATATAATAAAAAAACGGATATATAACAGGAGTAGATAATATGTTTGAAAAATTGTGGAGAGAAATTGCAGAGCTACCTCAGGTTATTGGCATTGCGTTAGGCGGTTCCAGAGCAAGTGAAAATTATGACGAGAAATCAGATTATGATTTGTATTTGTATGTAACAGCTATTCCGGAGGACTCTGTAAGAAGAGAACTTCTCAGCAAATATTGCAGTTATATGGAAATAGGCAATTCCTTTTGGGAACTTGAGGACGACTGCACACTAAAGAACGGCATCGACATTGATATTCTTTACCGCAATTTGGACAGTTTTGTACAGGGTGTTGCATCAGTAGTAGAGGACGGAAATGCCGGCACCGGATACACCACTTGTATGTGGCACAATCTGAAAACCTGCAAAATTCTGTATGATGAAAAAGGACTTCTGAAAAAGGCACAGGAGAGGTTCAGCGTAAAGTATCCTGCAAAGCTGAAAGAAAATATAATATCAAAGAATATAAAGCTGTTACACGGAATGTTGCCCTCATATGACGGACAGATAAAAAAGGCGTCGTTAAGGAATGATTTAGTAGCAGTTAATCACAGAGTTACTGCATTTATGGAGTCTTACTTTGAAATCATCTTTGCAATGAACGAAATGACACACCCCGGAGAAAAACGACAGGTGATGTATGCAAAAAAATATGCAAAAATCCTCCCCAACAGATTTGAAGAAAACATTACAGATTTATTCAATGTTCTTTTCAATGACTATGACAAGGCAAACGACATCATAAAGCAGATGTATGAGAAGCTTGAAAAGGTTTTAGATTAGTATGAAATTAAGAATAAGTGCAAAAATATCCGAGAGTCCTATATAGACGGCGTATGGAATAAAGAAACAGAAAATGACTGGCTTACCGAAATTCAAATTTCGGTGAAGTAATACAGAATAATTAAAAAATTAGTAGAGCATATTTGAACCTCTGTTTTAGAATTTTATCAAATATGCTCTGCTTTTTTGCTTTTTTCTTTACCTCTAAACTTTTATAGAATTATATAGAAATAATAAGTTTTCTGTGATATAATCAAATTAACAAAGATAAATACAGAAATTCCAAAGAGAGGACAGAGTGTGATGAACAAGAAAAAGGTTGCTTTTATTTGTGTTCATAATTCCTGCCGAAGTCAGATTGCAGAGGCTTTGGGTAAGCACTTTAGAAGTAATGATTTTGAATTTTATTCAGCAGGAACAGAAACAAAGTCAAAGATAAATCAAGACGCTGTCCGACTGATTAAAGAACTGTACGGAATTGATATGGAGAAAACCCAGCACAGCAAAACATTTGACAAAATTTCAATGCCGGATATTGCGATTTCAATGGGTTGTGATGTTGGTTGTCCCTATATAGGAAAAGCCTTTGACGAAAATTGGGGACTGCCCGACCCCACAGGACAAAGTGATGAAATGTTTATTAATGTAATCAAGCAAATTGAAATTAAGGTTAAAAATCTTTGAGTTTAATTAGGGCTTGTTTAATAAATGACAAAACGCCCAGAAAAGCGGATATTTTTCCGCAATACTGCGTTATTTTTCCTCGAAATACGCCATTATTCCATCGAAAAAATGCCTTGTCTTGCGAAAAAATCTCTCGCTTTTTGTGCATTTCGCTATTTATTAAACAAGCCCTAGAATAAAAGATTACAAAGAGGGAGTTGATAATATGCGAAAAGTAATTGTCTGGTTTATCGCTCTGTTTTTAACATTAAGTCTATGTGGTTGTACTACAATGCAATTAACTATTGAACAGTCAAAGGAAAACTTTCCTGTTTACGAAAGCGAATTAAAAGAAGTTGCCAATGACTATAATCTTGAATTGATTGAAATTGAAGATGACTACTATAAAGAAAATTTTGATGAAAATGAATTTTTAATTAAATCTTTTAATATTATAAAAGATGATACTGAGATAGAAATCACTTTACGTAACGATTCTATTAACACTACAAAAGGCAGAGAGTCCTTTTATGTAAATTATGTTACTCATAGTAGTTTTGATGTTAGTTTATTTGTGAATTTAGTAAACTGTGTATCAGGTAAAGAAATAACTGAAGATTTTTGTAAAGAGTTTTTGGAGGCTCCGGAGGAAAAATATTCAGCTGAAGACAGGGGCTTTCAAAAACCAAGTGAGGGTGTTATTGTAAAGGAATATCCGCTGAACTTTTTTGAGGATTGGGTTATAAGTTATTATTTCTATCCTGAATCAAGGCAAGAGTTATCTTTTGGAGGATTAACAAAGCAACTTGACGACTAAATGTTTATTGACTTTACTTAAAGTGAGTAAATTATATTTTCATTAGGAGGAATGGTTATGTCAAAATTATCTTTTAAAAAAAGAGCGAATTACTTATTAACTAAAATTATTTTTTGCTTAAATATTCCCCTTGTATTGATGTATTTTCCAATATTGTACCTAACAAATAACAGTAATGGTGTTTACACTGCAAGTGTACCGTTTTTAGAGGGCACAATATTATTTGCAATTTGTGTTGCAGTGTTTTTGTTTGTGAAAGGTGATATGGGGGTAATTCTGTCAAATGTTGCACTTAACGGTATTCTGCTGTTTATTTTACAGGATAATATAAACTTTGCATTAAGATTAATTGTTAGTCCATCTATCGGGTCAGAAAGTTCATTAATTTCATTGTTTTGTGTTATAATATATTATACCTTTGCTTGTCTGATAGTTGGTATTTCAGGGTTAATTTTCCTATTAATCAAAAGGTGTTTATTTAGAAAGGATTGTAGGTGTAATTATGGCTAAAAGTAAATGGGTGTCTTTCTTTCTATGCCTGTTTTTTGGTATTTTGGGAATACATAAGTTTTACGAGGGCAGAGTCCTTCTTGGCTTACTCTACATTTTTACAGGCGGTATTTTTGGGATAGGTGTTATCGTTGATTTGATTATCCTGTTTTTCAAACCAAACCCATATTATCCGTAAATTTTAAATATATTTGATAATTCCGGAATATCGGAATAAAATAATATCAAATTAACCGGAGGAAGTAATATGTGCACAGCAGTAACATATAAAACAAAGGATTTTTATTTTGGAAGAACCTTGGACTATGAATTTTCTTACTGTGATGAGGTCACAATTACACCAAGGAATTATCCTTTTTCTTTTAAATATTTAGGTGAAATAAACACTCATTACGCAATGATTGGTATGTCTTATGTTGCGAATAATTATCCTCTTTATTATGAAGCAATAAACGAAAAGGGTCTTGGTGTTGCCGGACTGAACTTTGTGGGAAATGCCCATTACAATGACTTAATTGAGGGTAAAGACAACATTGCACAGTTTGAGCTTATACCTTTTATTTTAAGCAAATGTACTACCGTCAAAGAGGTAAAAAATCTGCTAAACAATATTAATATTGTGAACATTCCCTTTAGCGAGGATTTGCCTGTGGCACAGCTCCATTGGATAATTGCTGATAAGGATGAATGTATTACTGTGGAGTCGGTAAAAGAAGGTCTTAAAATATACGACAACCCTGTTGGAGTACTGACAAACAATCCGCCCTTTGACAAGCAGATGTTTCAGCTAAACAACTATATGCACCTTTCTCCAAAAAATCCTGAAAATGCTTTTTCTAACAAGCTTAACTTAGAGTCATACAGTAGAGGTATGGGAGCCTTGGGACTTCCCGGAGATTTATCATCACAATCCCGGTTTATCAGAGCTTCCTTTACAAAGATGAATTCACTTTCAGGCGACTCCGAAAGTGAAAGTGTAAGCCAGTTTTTCCACATCCTCGGCTCTGTTGACCAGCAGAGGGGCTGTTGTCAGCTTGATAACGGAGAATATGAAATCACAATTTACACCTGTTGCTGTAACGCAAGTAAGGGAATTTACTACTACACAACATACGATAACCATCAAATTACCGCTGTTGATATGAACAGAGAAAATCTTGACGGTAGCACCCTCATCCGTTATCCTCTGATTAAAGGCGAACAAATCAAAAGGCAAAACTAATTTATATAGAACAGGCTGATTTTTCTTTTTTAGAAATTTCAGCTTGTTTATTTTTCTTATATTATTTCAAACCTTGACTACACAACCTGTGTTTTTTATAATGTACTTATAGTTTTATGTATATTTGTAGGTATGTTTATGAAAATATCATTTTC